>JAZOOC010000001.1:0-4942 GCA_045654825.1 Clostridia bacterium
TTATTTTTGTTTTATTGTACGCCTTTATCAAACTATCACAAGCATGATTCCCGTTAAAAGGAACAGAAATGCAAAATTAAATGAATATCTTAATGATCTTTCCATGTCTTCAGATTCAATAACTAAAGAATTTGCATTAAATAGTGTTTTACCACTTGCAATAATTAAAAACAACAGCGATATTATATGGTATAACAATGGTTTTGAACAATTGTTTTTTGATGAAGAAACTAAAGAAGCTTCCTCAATTAAAGATATAATAAAAGATTTCCCTGAAGCTGACGATGCCGGTAAAGTGAACACAATATCGAAGTATAAGGGTAAATATTATAATGTGTTAGGCACTACTATTAATAATTCTTATTCTCAGAATCAGACTTATTCAATGATTTATTTCATTGATATTACCGAAGAAGAAAGACTCAAAAAAGAACTTGAGGATAAAGCGATTGTTTTTGGTAAAATTGTTATTGATAATTATGATGAAGTAATCGGAGTTTTGTCTGAAGGAGAAAGAGCAGTTGTTATAGCAGAAACTGATAAACATATTTTCAGATGGGCAAACTGCGCAGATGCTTTTATTAAAAAGCTTGAAAAGAACAGATATCTTATTATATTTGAAAATAAAAATCTCGAACGATACATTAATAACGAGTTTGAAAAATTAAGAGATTTAAAAGAGATAACCGGAGAATTAAGTCAACCGCTTACTTTAAGTATAGGTATTGGTGATTGCAATGATTCGCCTGTTAAAGCAAATGAGTTTTCTGATTCTTCAATAGATATGGCACTTGGCAGAGGTGGAGACCAGGTTGTTGTTAAAAACAAAGATGGCTTTTCTTTTTACGGTGGAAACTCAAAAGAGGTAGAGAAAAGAACAAAAGTCCGTTCAAGAGTTGTTGCACATGCTTTGCGTGAGCTTATTGAAAGTAAAGATAATATAATTGTTATGGGGCATAGAAACTCGGATATGGATTTTATGGGAAGTGCCCTCGGGTTATACAGAGCGTGTAAAACCTTCCAAAAGAACTGTTATATTCTCCTTGATGAAATATCTCCTTCTATTGAAGATATTTGTAACAAAATGGCTCAGGTTGAGGAATATGAAGATGTTATTATAAATAGTGCACAGGCGGAAATTTTGCTTTCTGAAAATGGTATGCTTATTATAGCAGACACTCATCGTCTTGCTTTGATGCCGTATCCGGAGCTTACCGAAACTGCTGAGACTGTAGTGCTTATTGATCATCATAGAAAAAGTGCAGATTTTTATAATAATGCTGTACTTACTTATCATGAGACATATTCATCATCAACATCTGAATTGATTGCAGAGATATTACAGTATGTTTCCAATGATATAAAACTTAATTCTGTTGAAGCAATGGCGTTATATGCAGGTATATTACTGGATACACAGAATTTCACTTTTAAGACCGGTGTAAGAACTTTTGAAGCTGCATCTTATTTAAGAAGAAGCGGTCTTAATACTGCAGAAGCTAAAGAACTTTTAAAGTCACATTTAAATGATTATATACTTCGTAATAAAATTGTGTCATCTGCTACTATATACAATAACAATATTGCAATAAGTTCGTATACCGAAGAAATTATTAAGGATAAAGCGGTTGCTGCTCAATCAGCTGACGAGCTTTTAAATATCAAAGGTATTAACACAACATTTGTATTATATAGAAACGGTAATATGTATGCAGTATCAGCTCGTTCTATTGGTGATGTCAATGTCCAGCTCATTATGGAAAAACTTGGTGGCGGGGGACATCAGCTTGCAGCAGGTGCGCAATATGAAGCTGAAAATGATGAAGATGCTTTTAATAAACTAAAAACTGAAATAGACGAGTATATAAAAAAGGAGGAAAAAAAATGAAAGTAATACTTACACAGGATGTTAAAGGAACAGGTAAAAAAGGCGATATAGTTAATGTGTCTGACGGGTTTGCCAATAACTTTCTCATAAAAAAAGGTGCTGCTGTTATAGCTAATGAAGATAATCTTAATGTTTTAAGAAATAAACAAAGCTCAGAACAGCACAAAAGAGACGAAGAATTGAAAGCAGCTCAGGAAATTAAATCGAAAATTGACTCAAAAGAAATTAAATTAGTAAAAAAAGCTGGAGACGGCGGCAGACTTTTCGGAGCTGTAACCGCGATTGATATTTGTGACGGAATTAAATCCTCTTTAGGAATAGATATAGATAAGAGAAAAATTGTTCTTAAAAATGCTATAAAAAGTATCGGTAAATTTGAAACCGAAATTAAAATTCATAAAGATGTTACTGCAAAGGTTATAGTTAATGTAACAGAAGAGTAATAGGAGATAGTAAGATGGAATTAGCAAGAGAGCTTCCATATTCAAGTGAAGCAGAACAAGCTGTAATTGGCTCTGTTTTAATCGACCCTCAGTCGATTATTGATGCTTTGGATATAATTAAACCTGAATATTTCTATGCTGAACGAAACAAACATATTTTTGCAGCAATGAAAGAGCTTTTCGATACAGGAGTACCCATTGATACTGTTACATTGGGTAACCTTCTTGAAAAAGAAGGTGTATACGAAGCTATCGGCGGAAATAATTATTTTAAGGATATTTTAACAAATGTTCCATTATCTTTGAATGTAAGTTCATATTGCAAAATCATCAAGGAAAAATATCTTGCGCGATGCCTTATTAAAGCTTCTGAAGAAATAGGCACTCTGTGTTATGGCGAAAATGATATAACAAATATAATGGATCTGTCCATAGCTAAGATTTTTGATGTAGCTCAGCAAAGAGATAATCAGAGTGTTACTCATATAAAAAGTATAGTGTTTGATAATTACAGTAAGTTAATGGAGCTGATGAAAAACGAGGTTAAATTCAATGGTATATCCACAGGGTATAAAGATTTAGACCTTAAAATTCAGGGGCTACAACCCGGTCAGCTCGTTTTAATAGCGGCTCGTCCCGGTATGGGGAAATCTTCTTTTGCTGTAAATATTGCTCAAAACATTGCTATCAGAGGCAAGATTCCAACTGCCATATTTACTTTGGAAATGACCAAAGAAGAAGTTACTTCAAGAATTGTAAGCTCCGAAGCCCGTATTGACAATAAGAAGCTTAAAACAGGCGAGCTTAATGAACAGGAAGTTATGAGATATATAGAGGTACTGGAGCCTATTGCGGCTTCTCCTATATATATTGATGATACAGCATCTATTTCTGCTACTGAATTAAGAGCAAAATGCAAAAGATTGAAATTGGAAAAGAATCTGGGTCTTGTCGTTATAGATTATCTCCAATTGATGTCAGGTTCTTCCAAAGAATCAAGACAACAGGAAATTTCAGAAATAAGCCGTTCTTTGAAATTACTGGCAAAAGAACTTGAAATTCCTGTTATCGCTTTATCTCAGCTTTCCCGTGCACCGGAACAGAGAAAAGATGACCAGCGTCCTATGCTTCGCGATTTGCGTGAATCCGGAGCGATAGAGCAGGATGCCGATATGGTAATGTTTTTATATCGTGATGATAAATATAACGAAGACAGTGAAGAGAAAAATATAGCTGAATGTATTCTGGCAAAAAACCGTTCCGGTGAAACAGGTACAGTTAAGTTCACCTGGATAGGAGAATTCACAAGCTTTTACAATATGGAGAATATTTATGGCTCTTAAAGATAAGGTCAAATATACTGTAAAAAAATATGGTATGATTGAAAGCGGCGATAAAATTCTTGTCGCACTTTCCGGCGGTGCAGACTCAGTATGTCTTTTAAATATACTTACTGAACTTTCTCCGACCTTAAATATTAATAAAGTAGCCGCAGCTCATCTGAATCATTCTTTAAGGGATACAGCTGACCGCGACATGCAGTTTTGTGAGGAATTGTGTAAGCAAAAAGGTATTGATTTTTATTCACAAACAGTAGATATAAAAAAATTAGCTTATGATTTAAAAACATGCGAAGAAGACGCAGGAAGAATTGCAAGATATAATTTTTTTAACGAACTTAGAAGAAAATACGGTTTTAATAAAATTGCTACAGCTCATAATATGAATGACCAATCTGAAACCATACTTATGAGGGTTATAAGCGGTAGTTCGCTCGAAGGACTTGCTTGTATAAAACCTGTTCGCGAGGATGGCGTAATCAGACCATTGATTTCTGTTAAAAGATGTGAAATAGAGGATTATCTTTCTGAAATTTCACAGGACTATGTAATTGATGAGACTAACCTCAAGGATGATTATAAAAGAAATTCAATAAGACATAATCTTATTCCGTTTATAGAAAAAAATTATAATCCGAATATCATTGAAACAACAGCAAGACTTGCAGAAAAGCTCCAGAAAGACAGTATATATATCTCGACTGTTGTTAAAAACTATATTGATGAAATATCTTTTCCGGTTTCGCTGGATAAATTTAAGTCTTGTGATGAAGCAATTTTTCTAAGAGCATTATGTGATATTGCCGGCATATCATTTAATTATAATATTATGGATAGTTTATCAGAGTTTATCAATAAAGCTAAAACAGGAAGTAAATATTATATTGATACAACAAGGTTTTTATATATTGAGTACAATAAATTATATTTGAAAAAACAAACTCATCCAAAATCATATTCATATAAGCTTACATTAGGGGAAAATTATATCAAAGAGCTTGATGCTACATTTATTCTTTCCGAAGGTGTTGGTAAAGGTAAAGATGTTATTAATGTTTCTGATATATCAAGTTTATATGTAAGAAGTCGAAATAATGGTGACAGAATTTGTATTAATTCAAAAGGTGAACATAAAAAAATTAAAGATATTTTTATTGATAAAAAAATACCTCGTGAATTAAGAGAAATCTGGCCTGTTATAACAGAAAATGAAAAAATAATTTGGCTTACCGGATTATATAAGAATGAAAATAAAAATATAAAATATAATA
>JAZOOC010000002.1:0-7878 GCA_045654825.1 Clostridia bacterium
GAAAGCATTTTTTCAAAAGGAAGATAAATCTCATTATCTTTAATCTGGACTTTATTTTCATCAGTTAAATACTGATACATTGTATTATAAGCAATTTTAATTTCTTTAGGCTTAACTGTACCTACTGCTTTTAAAACATTAAAGTCCTTGGATGCAATTACAACAGATGATGTTTCTTTTATTAAAGTATAACTTCCTGCCGGTGCTTCAAATGTTGCTATTCCACCTTCATTTGTAACATCAGAAGTTGCTACAACAGACCCATCTTTCGAAACAACATTCCACTTTCCTGTTTCAAGACCATCCACAACCCAGATAAAATTACCTTTGTTTTCTTCAGGAATCGATACATTTATATTTTCAGAATATCTTTCTTCCTGATTGGAAAGGAATGCTACTCTGTCTTTAATCAGAACTCCGAAATGAGTTTCGGTTTCAAATTTTTCAACTTCAAGAGTTGGTATTGAATCGTTATTATCTGAAACCTGAATAACATTTAAGAAATAATCTTGTTCTTCTTCGTCTTTGGGAGAAACTTCAATTCTCCACTTACCACTTTCATCACCTTTAACATAGGTAACTGCGGTGGCATTCTTTCCGTCTACCCAATATTCTTTACCTTCACCGCCGATTTTTTTAACATCCAAGTTTTCACCTGCGGGAAGTAATGTAGTATTGGTAAGTCTTCCGTTATAACCGTACTCTGTTCTTCTGATAATCTGAGTGTTACCGTTAATTTCGGGTTCCTCCTGAGAATGCAATAACCAGGTTTTTTCAAAAGCTGCATTACTGCTTTCAACTTTATCAAGTACGATTAACGCACCCGGATAAACATCATCAAAGAAATTAAAGAAAAGCATTGTTCTTTCGTAATCCTTCATTTTCTCTGTATAAGCATTTGTTATATCAGTTTTAATATAGGAATACGCAGGTTTGTTCATATCAGGACCGTAGTCGACACCAACTCTTGTTGCGTGGATACGATCATCACCGATAGCACTTTCGTAAGTTTTGCTTTCGCTTTCTTTAATATATCTTGCCTTAACCTGACCGCCATCGTTAGTTCCGCCGGGTCTGCTACCTTCCATAACTTCCTCAGGATTATGAACAAGAATACAGTTATGAGCTATAGTTCTGTATTGATAATCCTTCTGATGATCGGAACCATAATGAGTATTGGTAATATAGTTACCGTTTTCATCATAGAACGGCATTCCCTGATACTCACCGGAGTCTATTGCAAGTAAACCTTTATAATAAATAGTGAAGTTACCTGCATCAAGATGCTGATGTCCGCCTCTGTATCTGCCGCCGCCTTTCATGGAAACAACCATCGTATTAGAATCCATTCCCTGATCCCAACCGGTTCTTGCGGTTAACATATTGTGTCCTGTACCGCCATACATTGTGAGCGGCAAACTGCTATAATCCTGAGGTTCTAAGTTAGGATCATTGAAAATAAGGAATTCAACAGTTGTATTACCACTGCTTTGACCTGCATTTTCAAGACCGTTATTTCTCATTTTATAGAGTTCATATTTTAAGAACGGATCATCATATCTTACTGCACCTGAGAGCAATTGACCCATTTCACCTGCATAAGTTCCGCCTGCAAGCAACGCTCTGTCGTATATATCGCCATCTCGCATAAACGCACCGTCCGGGCGTCTTCTATATATCTGGTTATATGCCATAAGATGTTCTTCTTCTGGAACCAAATGAGATAAGCCAAGGCTATATAATATAAGATTACCTTTAGCTTCGTAACCATATCTGCCTCTGCCGTATGCATCACCATCGCCCTGGAAAGGACCTTGTGTATGCCAGTACTGATTTATAGGTATAAATTCTTCAAAATATCTGCCGGCTGCAACATTCCATATATCAGGATAATCTTCATAGGTTGCTATTGCAAGAGACATCATATCACATTGAATACTTCCTTCGTGAGCGTGCCCCGAAGTGAATGAATTAAGTTGAATTGGCGGCCATCCACACTCAAGCTTGGATGCCAGTGCAAGACTTTTCTTAATAAAGAATGTCTTCTTTTCTTCATCAAGAAGATCATGACACCAGTCATAAACTTTAGCTATAAATTGAACAACACCGGATCGTGCCAGTTCAAGTGAGCCGGAAGCGTTATAATTATAGCTGTTTAAATATCTGGTTAATCCATCAATAGCTTTATTACCATATTCTAAGTTTTTTTCTTTATCAAGTGCATATAAAAATGCACAAGATTCAACATATTTATGAACTTCTGTAGAATATGAATAAGCAGCATTCGGATCCATTTCAAAGACTATATCTTTTCTGTCTGCAAGGGTTTGCACATTTTTCAAAATAGTCTTATTAGGCTCTAACTCAAGATTTGCTTTTACCGTTTTGATATTTTTTGGATTGAGATAAAGTCTCGGATGTTCCAAGGGAGGTGTATATTCAGGAACCTTATAATACTTACCTGCTAAATTCTGACCTTCAAATCCTAATTTAAACGGAGGTGGTTCTTCCCCCTCGCCGTCGGGAACATAATATTCGCTGGAAGTTATAAGTATTTTATCTATATACATACTTCCCAGTCTTGGGATAATACCATATATATTTCTTCCCTTTTTCAATTTAACGGTTTCAGCTGCGCCCCAATTATAAGTATTAGCTTCTGTAACCGATAATTGTTGTTTTGTAAATGCCCCATTTATATGAGAAATGAAATTACCATGGCTTCCTGATGTTGAATAGAATCTTAACCAGATTGTATAATATCCTTCTTTTTCAACATCAAAGCAAAGAGTCATATCGTCTATACCGTTTTCATTATATCGATTCATTGCTTCTTCTGCATTATCTGCTTTGATTAAGGGCTTGATAACCTTCTTGCCCGAAGCATCGTTCATATCTACGATTTTATATCCTGAATTAAGATTACAATCCTCAGCTTCTGTCATCGCAAATTCATTTTTCAATCTTACAGTAGGTATATTTTCGTGATATATGATTTTTGGAGCGTAATCATATGTATTATTGCCTTGAGTATAATATCTGAAGCTTGCATTCTGGGTTGAACTAACTTCAGTATGATCAGGTGCTAAAATAAGATAAGCATAATCCTGATTGTTTTTTACAGCCTGATATACAAATGGGGTTATATTAATATCAAACCATTCGTAACCACCGTTTGTTGATATAAATTGTTTAACTTTAGTATTTACAGGAGTTTTACCAAGAACATACTTTTCGTAATCTTCCCCTAAAGGATACTTAGTTTGGATACCGTAGTTATATGTACCGGTACGATTATGAACTTCATTATTCCAATCAGAAATAAATGAATCGGGAAGCATAAAAGTTCTTATGTTCATTGAAGTTAAACCGGCTTTTGAAGTTTGCATTGCACCATACAATCTAAGTGTTATATCTTTATTCAAGCTAACCTTATCTTTTATGTCTTTAATATCAATCTTCAAAAAGTTTATCCAGTTGTATCTGCTGATTGTATCAGCCCATATTCTTTGCTGTTCAAGTGTATTGCTGATTTTTTTACCATCAGAGTGAGTATCCAAAATTTCAATTTTGGGAGTTATTGTTCTTTCGATTGATTCCTGGAATGGTATATTTTTATCAACTATAAATTCATTTCCCATAGATTTATTACCATTAGTGATAATATAGGGAATTGCAGAGGTAAGCTCTGTTCTTGCACCTTTAAACGCAATACCAAAGCGTTTATTTGCAAGAACATGAATAAGCTTACCGTCTTCAATTTTAAAATCAGTTCCGTTGATAGTTATACCGATTTCTTCAAACTCATCTGATTTATCGGTTCTTCCCATAATTACTGTATATTCTTCGCCCTTAATTTTTTCGGTGAAAGTATAATCAATATATACAGCTGCAAAACAACATACAGAAAGTGATAAAGCAAGTATTAACGCTAATACAGGAATTATAAATTTCTTTGCTCTTATCATATATTCACCACTTTATTTTTTATAGAATTCCATTTCCTTTAAAACCAACCAATTGTTGATTACATTACCTTTAGAAAGGATTTTAAAGAATTTAGCCTTTTTACCTATTGGATAATCAATATAACCTATCGTAAAGCCTGTATTACCCGAAGCTGCCAGTTCGTAATTTTCTCCATCGGTTGATACATAAAATTCATAGATATAATCTCTTGAATTTCCGCTGTTCCAATAGATTGATACATGGTCAAGATATTCTTCTTCTTTAAACTCATAAACAAGTGTGCCGTTAAGAGTATCACAGCCTGCAGTAGTACCAACATCACCGTCGTGAGCCATATACGGTTTATAACCATAATAGAAATCTGTTCCGCTTGCATCCTTAACGGCTATTCTTCTTTCATCATCAGAATTAACTATGAAATCCTTTGCTCTTTCAAATCCGTTTTTAATCCAAACAATATCGGCTATATTATCATAAACATAAGTTTTTTCAAATACAGCTTTCATTATTGAACTGTGAATATAGTATTTGTTATTGATAAGTTTCGGTGTATACTTTGTTGCAATTTCCTGGGTTGTTTCTTCTTTTTGCAGTTTCTTTAATACTTTTTTCTCATTTAAGAAAAATGTATATTCATTATCTTCAAATACTATATTGATTTTATCGTCAGCATTTGAGAATTTATATTCGCTGTCCATTATAGAAAGCATTTTTTCAAAAGGAAGATAGATCTGATTATCTATTTTCTGAATCTTTTCGTCTTCTTCGAAAATCTGGTAGAATGTGTTGTATGAAAGTTTAATTTCATTCGGTTTAATTTCTCCGACTGCGTTTAATATATTAAAGTCTTTAGAAGGAATTTTATTAAATCCTCTTTGTCTTTTTAAGATATAATTTCCTGCCGGTGCTTCAAAGTAAGCTATACCGCCTTCTTCTGTTACATCAGAGGTTGTAACAGTAACACCTTTTTCATTAACAACTTTCCATTTACCTGTTCTTAAGCCGTCAACCACCCATTTGAAATTACCTTCATCTTCGGAGTTTATATAAACAGGAACATCATCGGAGATTCTTTCTTCCTCTTTTGAAAGATATGCAACTCTGTCTTTAATCTGAACGCCAAAGTGAGTTTCGCTTTCATATTTTTTAGCTTCAAGAGGAGCTATAGTATCGTCGTTGTCGGATACCTGAATAACATTTAAGAAGTAATCTTTCGCTTTTGGGTTTTTAGGGGAAACTTCGATTCTCCATTTACCGCTTTCATCGCCTTTTACATAGGTAACCGCAGTTGCGTTCTTTCCGTCTACCCAATATTCTTTTCCGGGTCCGCCGATTTTTTCAACATTTAAATCTTCTGCTTGAGGAAGCAATGTAGTGTTTGTAAGCCTTCCGTTGTAACCAAACTGTGTTCTTCTGATAGTTTGAGTGTTGCCATTAACTTCCGGTTCCTCCTGAGAATGTAAGAGCCATGCTTTCTTAAATGAAGGGTTACTGCTTTCAACTTTATCGAGCACGATTAACGCACCGGGATAAACATCATCAAAGAAGTTAAAGAAAAGCATTGTTCTTTCATAATCCTTCATTTTTTCCATATAAGCATTTGTTATATCTGTTTTGATATAAGAGTATGCCGGAGTATTCATATCAGGACCATAGTCAACGCCAAGTCTTCTTGCATGAATACGGTCATCGCTTACAGCCTCTGCATAAGTTTTACTTTCATCGTCTTTGATATATCTGCCTGTAACCTGACCACCGTCGTTAGTACCGCCCGGTCTGCTTCCATCCATTACTTCATCAGGATCGTATACTGTGATACAGTTGTGGGCAACAGTTCTATGCTGATAATCTTCCATGTGATCAGAACCGTAATGAGTATTGGTAATATAGTTTCCATTCTCATCATAGAATGGCAATCCCTGATATTCGCCGGAGTCGATTGCAAGCAATCCTTTATAATATATTGTAAAGTTACCTGCATCAAGATGCTGATGTCCGCCTCTGTATCTGCCGCCGCCTTTCATGGAAACGAGCATTGTATTAGCGTCCATGCCTTCCTCCCAGCTTGTTCTTGCTGTTAACATATTGTGGCCTGTACCACCATACATTGTAAGGGGCAGACAACTATAATCAAGAGGTTCTAAGTCAGGATCATTAAATATTAAAAATTCAGCTAATGTATTACCTTGAGTATTTGCAGCATTTTCAAGACCGTTCTGTTTTAATTTATACATATCGTATTTAAGGAATGGGTCGCTGTATCTTACTGCAGCTGAAAAATCAACAGACTGCTCTCCGTAATAGCTTGCACCGCTAAGTAATGCTTTATCGTATATATCTCCGTCTCTCATTCCTGCACCGTCAGGACGACGACGGAATAATTGGTTATATGCCATAAGATGTTCGTTTTCAGGTACTAAATGTGATAATCCGAGAGAGTATGTAATAAGATTACTCTTAGCTTCATAAGAATATCTTCCTCTTCCGTAAGCATCGCCGTCTCCCTGGAAAGGACCTTGTGAATGCCAGAATCTGTTTATTGGAATATATTCTGCAAAATATCTGCCGGCACCAATATTCCACATATCAGGATATTCATCGTATGTTGCTATCGCAAGAGATAACATATCAACCTGAACACTACCTTCGTGTCCGTGTCCTGAGGTGAATGCATTAAACTGAAGCGGAGGCCATCCGCATTCAAGCTTGGATGCCATTGCAAGACTTTTCTTTATAAGGAAAGGTTTCTGATCTTCTTCAATAAGATTATAGCACCAGTCATAAACTTTGGCTATAAACTGAACAATACCAGAACGGGCGAGCTCGAGTGAATCCGCAGCGTTATAACTGATTGTTGAAAGATATTCAATCAAACCTTCAATTGCTTTCTGACCATAGGAAAGATATTTTTCGTTATCCATCGCATACATAAATGCGCAGGCTTCAAGATATCTGTGAACGGCTTCAGAAAAAGAATAGTTAGCATTTGAATCCATTGTGCAATTTACAGGTTTATTCGCTACATTCTGAAGATTTCTCCAAGCAAGCGAGTTTTGGGGGGTTTCAAGATTTGCTCTAACTTTATCAATATTTCCCGAATTCAAATAAAGTCTGGGATGTCCTGCGGGAGGAGCATAGGGAGGAAGTGGGAAAAACATTCCCTGTAATGATTCCCCTTCTTTACCGAGTTTGAACTCTTTAGGCTTTTCACCCATTCCCATAGGAACATAGTATTCACTTGATGTGATAAGGATTTTATCAATATGCATACTGCCAAGTCTTGGCATCATACCGTATAAATTTTTACCTTTTTTAAATTTGATGGTTTCAGCTGAACCCCATATCCAAGGCTCTGGAGTGTTTATCTGAACACGGGAATAGCCATTGTTTACATGAGAGTAATAGTTACCATGGCTTGTAGATGTTGAATAAATACGAAGCCAGATAGTATAATAACCTTCTTCTTCAACATCAAAATACAATGTTAAATCGTCTATACCCTGCGCTGCATATTTTGCATGGGCTTCTTCCTCAGTTCTAACCATATTGTCGTTACCATACGGTTTCATAACAATACCGCCTGAAGCTTCTTCCATCTCCATTGTTTGATAAGACGATGTATAGAAACAGTCTTCTGCTTCAATCATCCCAAACTCATCTTCAAGCTTTAAGACAGGGATTCTTGAATCGTATTCTTCCGCTAAGCTTATAACGGGAATATTGCTGAAAATTATGGATAAAATTATAATTAAAACCAATGATTTTTTCATAGCCTCAAATCCTTTCCTTGAGATAGCATCTCATAGTACCATAATTATATCAATCGTTGTTTTTTTAGACAATGTAAATTCGTTCAGAACAGAATAACTGTTGCATATTAAAATAGGTTGTTGTATAATAAGGAAAAAG
>JAZOOC010000003.1:0-5619 GCA_045654825.1 Clostridia bacterium
ATTTACAACAAGGTTAAAGTAAATAGTGGTTTTGTTGGGGTTTCCTTAAAAATTGTAATTCCAAGCAATCAAGAAAAAAGAGAGTTAGGTATGATTTTAAAAGAAAGTCTAACTGATTGGTGCGAAGTTATTGGGATAACAACAAAGGACAATGTTATTATTAATTAATAAAGTATGTGTTTAGATAGTCGGGCAAGGTTACAAGCTTGCTCGATTTTATTATATAAAAAAACAATTTCTGTGTGAAATCTCGAAAAAAATTATTTCACAGAAAATAAAGTTATAGGACGATTTATCAACGCTTGACTAAAAATCATATATTTGATATAATCTAACGGATATTTTAAAAGGAGTAAAATTATGGTTAAACTTAAGGTTAAAAAACCCGATTATTCAACTGTCATTCTGTGGATGGCTGTTATACTTTCGTTAATTATAAGATACATTTCAAGAAACTACATAAGCGGAGATTTTCGAGACTGTCTTTATCCCTGGATACTCGAATTCAGAGAAAAAGGCGGTTGGTATGCAATAAAAGAGGCAATCGGAAATTACAATGTTGTATATCAGTACTTATTAATCACTATTTCATATTTTGAAAATTTAAATGCACTTCACGCAATAAAAATCGTATCTATTATATTTGATTATATTCTTGCTTTCGGGTGCGTTTACTGTCTTAAAGCGCTCAATGTTAAAAAACAGGCACAGAATATATTGTTTGCAATTATAATTCTTCTTCCCACAATCTGCTTAAACGGTGCTTATTGGGGACAATGCGACAGTATTTATGTGGCATTTGCAGTATGGAGTATATATTTTCTTATTAAAAAGAAAAACGTTTTATCAATGATTTTTCTTGCGCTCGCTTTTGCTTTCAAGCTTCAGACAATTTTTATTATGCCTGTGTATTTTGTTGCATTTTTAAAAAGAGAGCTTCGCATTAAAGATTTGATTGCTTTTCCTGTTACATATTTTGTTACCTGTATACCTGCACTTATCTTCGGAAAACCCTTATGGGATATTATAGGTGTTTATTTCGGACAGACACAGGATTTCACTCTGCTTTCGATGAATGCTCCAACTCTTCTTGAGCTTATAAATCAGCTGGGTACAAACCCTGTTATATCAAAAATATTCGTTGTCATAGGCGGTCTTTTTGTTATAGCGGTTATATTATACACTTTGATAAAAAAAGAAATATATATGAGTAATGAAAATGCTTTGTTATTCTCTCTTTTATTCTCAATAGGCATACCTTTCTTTCTTCCTCATATGCACGACAGATATTTCTATTTTGCGACAGTATTTTCTCTTATCTGTGTATTTGCATACGGAAAGAAAGTCATTCCCGTACTTATTATGACAGAGGCAGCCTCGCTTATCTGTTATCTGCACTATTTTAAAATGGCAAATAATTTTTTTACACCTTTTTTAGAAATTGTTTTAAGCAAACCCGTTGCCTGTGTGCTTATGGTTATGGCGCTTTCGCTTACGGCTTTATATATAATTTCAAAAAAGGTTACATTTAAAAAAGCATTTTTTACCGCTTTATCGGCATATATTGCCGCATCGGTTACCGGAATAATATTTTATCTTTAGGGGGACAAAATGGAGATAAGGGAATTTATCAAAAAAAATTCAGTAATGCTGATAGCTTTTGCAGCCGCGTGCATTACCTCCTTTATCGTACCACCCGACAGAGAATATCTTAACTATTTTGACTGCAAAACCCTTGTATGTCTGTTCAGTGTTCTTGCGGTGGTTTGTGCGCTTAAAAACATAAAATTTTTCTATATTCTTGCAAGAAAGATAGTTCAGCTTTTCAAGACTACAAGACAGGCTGTGCTTGCTCTTGTATACATCACCTTTATCGGCTCCATGCTTATTGCAAACGATATGGCTCTTTTAACCTTTCTTCCGCTCGGCTATCTTCTTCTCATAACTACAGGAAAGAAGAAATATATGGCGGTTACCTTTATTATGCAGAATATTGCGGCAAATTTAGGCGGAATGTTAACTCCGTTCGGTAACCCTCAAAATCTTTATCTTTATTCAAAATTCAATATCCCGACAGGTGAGTTTATGGGAATAATGGCTCCGCCCTTTATTCTTTCTGTTGTTATGATAACCTTATGCTGTATTTTATTTGTTAAAAATGAGCCTCTTTCTTTTGAGGGAAAGAATGTTAAGCTTGATAAGAAAAAAGCAACTCTTTATCTTGTGCTTTTCTTCTTCTCGATTGTTATGATTTTCAGAATTATTCCCTATATGCTCGGTCTTTTAGTTATTCTTGTTATACTTCTTATAACAGACCGCAAGGCTCTTAAAATGGTTGACTATCCCCTGCTTCTGACCTTTGTTTTCTTTTTTGTTTTTTCGGGTAATATGGCAAGAATTGAAATAGTCCGCTCATTTTTCTCGGATTTATTATTAAAAAACACATTGCTCTTCTCTGCTCTTTCCTGTCAGATTATAAGCAATGTGCCTTCGGCGATACTTCTTTCGCAATTTACAACAAATTATCCCGATTTGCTTGTGGGTGTTAATATAGGCGGAGTGGGAACTCTTATTTCTTCTCTTGCAAGTCTTATAACTTTCAGAGAATATTCTGCCCACAACCCCGGCAAAACAGGATATTATATTTTAATGTTTTCTCTCTATAACTTTGCTTTCCTTATTATTCTTACAGCATTTATGCTGATTATATAAATCTACAATACAGAGTTTTTGTATTCTCCGGGAGTATGACCCGTAACTCTTTTGAATACTCTTGAAAAATAATGAGGATTATCAAACATCAGCTTATCCGAAATCTGTGTGAAGTTATAAAGATTTTCTCTTATAAGTCTTTTTGCCTCTTTTATTTTTAAATTGTTTATATATTCAAGGATTGTGTAGCTCGTTGTATTTTTGAAAATCTTTGAAAGATATGCTCTTGAATAATTAAGTCTTTCGCATATATCCGAAACGGATATACGGTTATATATATTATCCTCTATTACCGAAATCATTTCGGCAACTATATGATTTTCCATACTCTCTTTGGTTGGAAAAAGCCTTGTATTTTTTTCTTCGCTTTCTGCTCTCATAAGAAGAATGAGAAATTCTTCAAGATGAATTCTTATAAGCTGTTGTCCGCCGGGCAAAGCATCTTCCTTTATATTTAAAGAAATCCCCGTTACCGGCATAAGCTCAAATGTTCGTTTACTTTCCTCCATTATAAGAGAAATATGCTTTTTTAAAGCAGTCGGAACTCTGGTATGCTTATTTTTGAAAAAATCAATTGCCGAAGAAGAGCATACAAAAGAAATTACAAAAACCTCCGAAGAAGTTATATTATCTCCGCTTATTGAATGGAACTCGTTAGGCTTATGAAAACAAACCTCTCCGCTTTCTAAAAAGAACTCCCTTGTTCCCGCTTTTATTCTTACTCTTCCCTTGTCTGCATAAACCATTTCCCAGAAATTATGACTCTCTCCCTCAAAATGAAAATCCTTTCCAAATTCATATTGATGAATGGTTACTATTTTATTTATGCTTATTAAATTTGCCAGTTTGTGTTTTACATAATTTAATTTCACATTTTTCTCCTTGTTTACAAAAATGTACTTTTAGTATAAAAAAATGTATTCAGTTAGTATATAGTAATATTATAAAATAATTTTAGCACAAACTGATTTGAATTACAAGGAGGATTTTATTTATGAAAAAAGGTATCAGCATCTGGTCTTTTGCAGAAACCGATTTAGACAAGGTTTTTGCCCTTGCAAAAGATGCAGGCTTTGACGGTGTTGAGCTTGCAATAGACACCGAAGGTCCTGTTAATCTTAACAGCACAAAAGAAGATATGGAAGAAATTAAAAAGCTCGCAGATAAACACGGCATTGAATTATACAGCATCGCAAGCGGTTTATACTGGAAATGGAATTATACATCCGATTTTGAAGAAACAAGAAACAAGGCTAAAGAAATAACAAAAAAACAGCTTGAGCTTGCAAGCTATCTTGGGTGCGAAAGCATACTCGTTGTTCCGGGTGCTGTTGCAGTTGATTTCGAGCCCGGAAGTGAAATCATCGATTATGATGTAGCATACGGAAGATGTCTTGAAACTTTAAAAGAGCTCGCTCCGGTTGCAGAAAAATATAAAGTTCAGCTTTGCGTTGAAAATGTATGGAACAAATTCCTTTTATCTCCCCTCGAAATGAGAGATTTGATAGACGAAGTAAATTCCCCCTATGTTGGCTCATACTTCGATGTAGGAAATGTTCTTTACTGCGGTTATCCCGAACAGTGGATTAAAATTTTAGGCTCAAGAATTAAAAAAGTTCATTTTAAAGATTACAGACGCGATCCGGGCGGACTTAACTGCTTTGTTGACCTTTTAGCAGGTAATGTTGATTACATAGCAGTTATGAAAGCATTCAAAAACACAGGCTATGACGGTTGGGCAACAGCTGAAATGCTCCCCCCCTACGCACAATTCCCCGAAACCATCGTTTATAATACATCCAATGCTATGGATAAAATTTTAGGAGTTGAATAATTATGTTAAAAGTAGGTCTTATCGGTTGCGGTTTTATGGGCGGTATGCACTCCGCTTGCTATAATGTTATTGACGGTGTTGAAATTGCTGCAGTTGCCGATGTAAGAAGAGAAAAAGCTGAAGAAATTGCAAAAGTTCACAATGCTGAAATTTACTCATGCGGTGACGAGCTTATTGAAAAAGCAGATGTTGATATCATTGATATCTGTCTTCCCACACACTTACATACAAGCCATGCAATAAAAGCTATGAAAACAAAAAAAGCAGTATTCATTGAAAAACCTGTATGTCTTACTCCCGATGAAGGCGAAGCGCTTTTAAAAGCACAGGAAGAAACAGGCGCACAGGTTCAGGTTGGTCAGGTTATAAGACTCTGGGATGAATATAAATGGCTTAAAGAAGCTATAGATACTAATAAATTCGGAAAGCTTAAAAGCGGTGTATTCAAACGCTTAAGCAGTGTTCCCACATGGGCTTGGGAAGGATGGCTTCACGACCCCGAAAAGAGCGGAACTGTTGCACTCGATATGCACATTCACGATATTGACTATATGAGATATATCCTTGGCGAACCCAACGGACTTTTCAGCTCTGTAGAGCGTGATGACAACGGCGTTATTCAGCAGATATTCTCAACCTTTGAATACGACGGTGCAAGCATAACTGTTGAAGCATGCTGGGATTATCCCGAAGACTTCCCCTTTGATGCAGGATTCAGAGTTAAATTTGAAAAAGCTACCGTAGTAAACGATGCCAACGGCCTTAATGTATATTATGTAGGCGGCGGAAAAGAAAAAATAGAAATAGCTCCCGAATTTGAAGGCAATAATGATATCGGCGGAAATCTTTCAAGCCTCGGCGGATATTATAACGAGCTTAAATATTTCGTTGAAAAGCTTTCAAAAAATGAGCCTCTTGAAGTTGCTCCCATTGATGAAGCTGTTAAATCCGTTAAACTTGCACTTACAGAAATTGAAAGTGTTGGCGGAGTAAAACTTTAATACATAAAAAAGCTCCTGCGGTTTTTCATTAAACCACAGGAGTTTTTTTATTGTGAATTAACACAACAAGGT
>JAZOOC010000004.1:0-7110 GCA_045654825.1 Clostridia bacterium
CGACATGGCTACGATCCGACTTCATGGAAAAACTGTAGTTTTGGATGTTTCGGGAAATATTGTTATAGTAACTTCTATTGCACGACAGCCATACGATATTGAAATATTTTATAGCCATGGAATTAATCCGAACGATTATAAAACGCTTGTTGTGAAATCGACAATTCAATTCAGAGAAACATTTGAAAAAGTTGCAAGTAAAATTGTTACCCTTGCGCTTCCCGGTTATGCTGTTCCTATTCCGCAAATATTTAAGTATAAGAACTGGAAGGGAAATAAATAAAATAAAAAACTCTCAGCTGAGCTTTTTAGCAGAGAGTTTTTTGTTTGTGTGTTTTTCGGTATTCGGTCGGATTGCTTTGTGTTGCTTTTTTAAAAGCAACAGAAAAATGATTGCTGTTGTCAAATCCACACATCAGTGCAATATCTGTTACAGATAAGTCACTTATTTCAAGAAAATGTTTGGCCATTTTTATTCTTGATTTCATAATGTATTTTTTTATGGATTCATTCATGTATTTTTTAAATATATGCGCTACCGTGGATTCGGAACAGGAACAAGCCTGTGCTATATCTTTAACCGTAATATTCTGAGTCAGATTTCTTTGTATAAAGTGAAGAATTCCATCACATATTTTGCTTTGCGTTTCAATTTCCAAAGCATTGTCCAACTGCAGTTGTAAAAAAGACAGCATATGACATAGGGGATAAATCAAAGTTTTTAACCATTCTGTATCCTCAGGCATATGCTTTAATTTTGAATCATAAATATTTAAAACTTCTGATTTTTTGAAGGAAAAGTCATTGCATAACTTATCAATATAAGTCAATGCTTTTTCTTTATTAATTCCATACCCGCTTACACTGATGAAGGTGTTAAATTCCGTATAAAATATATATTCTTCTACGCCTGCATGGCACATACCAAGAAAAAATTCTTTATTACGACGATTATAAACTTTTTGTTGACAGGCAATACATTTATCCTGTGCTTCACGACTTGACTTTACATATTCGCAATATGGACTTTTATGAAAATTATGCTCCAGCAAACCGCCGACTGCTTTTCCGTGTACGGAAATATCAAGACCTTGCCGGTTCAGAAAAACTATATATCGATTAATATCGTCAATTAGCTTATTTCTCATACATATATCTCCTCCAGTGAGTCAGTATAACAAAAAAGTGCAGAAATGTAAAGAAAATTTGCAGAAAAATAAATGAAAGCGGGAGAGTTTTTTTATTATAATCAAAATTGAATGAGCATAATAAATTTTTTATAGAAAGAAAGGCGGTTATAAGATTATGGCAAAGAAGTATGATGTAATTGTTGTAGGAGGCGGACCTTCCGGTATACCGGCTGCCGTTGCTGCAGCGCGTAGTGGAATGAAAACACTTTTGGTTGAAAGAGGTGCTGCATTAGGTGGACTTATGATTTCAGGACTTCCCGTACTTGGTTTTGTAGACCGTTCCGGAAGAACTGTACTTGGAGGATTGGCTGAAGAAATCGTTCATAAGAGAATGGAAGAATTCAATGCTACATCTTACGCAGTTCGTTGTCCCGTTCATAACAGTTTAACTTTTTTCAATCCTCACTGGATGAGAATTGTTTGTTTCGAAATCTGTGATGAAGCAAGTGTTGATTTAGCTCTGTATTCTGAGCTTACTGATGTTAAAGTAAGTGATGGTAAAGTAACAGGTATTACTATCTTAAAGCGTGGAGAAATAGAGGAATACGAAACAGATATTCTTATTGATGCAACCGGAGATGGTACAGCGGGTTATTTAGCAGGGGCGGAATATACAAAGAACGAAAAACTTCAGCCACCATCTTTGATATTCACTATCGCAAATGTAGACCTCTCGAAGGTTCGTGCTTATGTTAAAGAGCATCCGGAAACTATCGCGTTGCCCGATACATATGGAGTTCAGCAAACTTATGCACAGTTTTTAGAATCTGATTATTTTGCATTTACAGGTTATAAAGAATTTATCGAAGAAGCAAGAAAAAATGGCGACTTCACTTTACCTCGTGACAGAATTATTTTCTCTACCTTACCTGACAGAGGAGAAGTAATGGTTAACTGCACAAGAGTAGTTGATATAGATACAACAGATGCAGATGCTGTAATTAAGGCTGATATTGAAGCTCACCGTCAGATTAAAGAATTAATGAAATTCTTCAAAAAATATGCTCCCGGTTTTGAAGAATGTCATCTGTCGAGTATTTCTTTTGGTATTGGTTCCAGAGAAAGCCGTCGTATCAAAGGAATTAAGACATTGACATCCGAAGCATTAAAGGATTGTGCTGTTCCTGATGATACAATTGCATTGGCTGGTTACAATGTGGATATTCATGTACCCGGCACAGAAAGACTATATTTACAGCCGGTTGAAAAAGCAATCGGAGTACCATATGGTTGTATGGTAAGTAAGGATATCAGCGGTTTAATGATGTGCGGACGTTGTATTTCCGTTGATGGAGATATTTATGGTCTTACCAGAGTAATGGGTGTATGTATTGCAGAAGGCGAGGCTGCCGGTACAGCTGCAGCTTTGGCCGTAAAACACGGTGTATTACCTGCTGATGTAGATGTTCAGGAATTGAGAGCTGAACTTAAAAAGAATGGCGGTATTTTAGAGTAAAAGATTGAAGCACAACAGATGCTGATTGAAACAGAACGAGGAGAAAGATATGAACGCATTACTTCTTGGTATTGATATTGGTACAAGTGCATGTAAGGTTACTGTATTTGAAAAAAACGGTTCGGTTGCAGCAACAGATTCAGGAGCATATCCTGTTTACTATCCTAATCAGGGTTGGGCGGAACAAAATCCTGATGACTGGTGGAATGCCGTTTGTGATACCATACAAAGGATGCTTAAAAAGAACAATATTGATGCTTTAAGTATAGCGGGAATCGGAATTGACGGACAAAGTTGGTCCGCTGTTGCTGTTGATAAGGAAGGAACGGTGCTCACAAACACTCCTATCTGGATGGATACAAGAGCACAAGCGATTTGCAATCGGATAAATGCTCGTTTGGGTGACGAAAAAGTGTTTGAACTGTGCGGGAATGTCCTTCGACCATCTTATACAACAGCAAAGATTTTGTGGTATCGTGAAGCAATGCCGGAAATCTATCAAAAAATTCATAAGATTTTGCAGTCGAACAGTTTTATTGCTTATCGTCTGACTGATACGATTACTCAGGATATCAGTCAGACATACGGGCTTCATTGTGTTGATATGAGACTTGGAAAATGGGATGACAAAATGTGTCAGCTTCTTGATATTCCAAAAGAATTTTTGCCGGAAATTTATCCTTGTCATCAGGTAATCGGAACTGTGACAAAAGAAGCGGCAGAAAAAACCGGTCTTGCGGAAGGGACTCCTGTGGTTGCAGGTGGTCTGGATGCTGCTTGTGGTGCTTTGGGAGCAGGTGTTCTTCACGATGGTGATACACAGGAGCAAGGCGGTCAGGCAGGTGGAATGAGCATTTGTCTGGAACAATATGCGGCAGACCCACGCTTAATTTTAAGCTGTCATGTAGTTCCGGGATGTTGGCTTTTACAGGGAGGTACTACCGGAGGCGGGGGAGTAATGCGCTGGATAGAGCAAGAGTTTGGAGAGTATGAACGCAGCGTTGCTTCTGATTTGAATAAATCATCTATGAAACAGTTGGACGAATTAGCAGAAAAAGTAAGTCCGGGCAGTGATGGTTTGATATTTTTACCATATATGGCAGGAGAACGCTCTCCGATTTGGGATCCGAATGCTAAAGGTGTCTTTTATGGTTTGGATTTCAGTAAAACCAAAGGACATTTTATTCGCTCGGCTATGGAAGGTGTTGCTTATTCCTTACAACATAATCTGGAGGTAGCCAAAAACGCGGGCGCTACAGTAAAAGAGTTACTTTCAGTTGGCGGTGCTGCTAATTCTTCGCTTTGGATGCAGATAAAAAGTGATATTACAGGACTACCGATGGCGGTTCCGTATTCCGACACCGCTACTACATTGGGCGCTGCTATTTTGGCAGGTGTTGGTGTAGGACTATATAATAGCTTTGAAGAGGCTGTGCATACAACGGTTAAGTTTACTAAAAGATATGAGCCCGATATGAAAAATCATATACGCTATCGGGAATGTTATAAAACTTATTTAGAAATATATGAAAAACTCAAATAAGCTCTGTAAGGAGGGCTATATTATGAAAGCAGGCGTAGTACACGCAAGAGATGATATAAGATATGAAGAAATTGAAAAACCAATACCCGCATCGGGACAAGTATTGGTTAAGGTAAAATATACAGGGATATGCGGTTCAGATATTCCTCGTGTTAATGGTGATGCCTGCCATTTTTTCCCGAATGTGTTGGGACACGAATTTTCCGGTGTAGTAGAATCTGTAGGAGATAATGTCTCTATGGTAGTTCCCGGTGATAGAGTTGCAGGGGTGCCATTGATTCCCTGTATGAAGTGTGAAGATTGTAATAATGGAGACTATGCACTTTGTAAACATTATAGTTTTATAGGCTCAAGAGAATTCGGTAGTTTTGCGGAATATGTAGTTGTACCGGAGAAGAATGTAGTGAAATTTAAGGATACAATTTCATTCGAACAAGGTGCATTGTTTGAACCTGCAACCGTAGCATTGCACGGATTATTGAGAGTTCCTTTTGAGAAAGGCAAAACAGTGGCAATTCTGGGCGGTGGAACTGTTGGTTTATTCACAATGCAGTGGGCGAAAATTTTTGGTGCTAAGGAAGTAGTCGTATTTGATATTGTAGATGAACGCTTGGAGCTTGGAAAGCGTCTTGGTGCAACTGCCGGTATAAATACAAAGGATGCCGATTATATGAAATTAGTCAAAGAATTGACCGGAGGCAGAGGATTTGACTATGTATTTGAAACAGCAGGAAATACCATTACTATGAAAATGGCTTTTGATTTAGCGGCTAATAAGGCTCATGTATGCTTTATCGGAACACCTACCAGGGAATTGACTTTTACTATTAAGGAATGGGAAAACATCAACAGAAAAGAATTTTATCTGACAGGCTCCTGGATGTCGTACAGCGAGGATTTTCCGGGCAAAGAGTGGGAAAAGACTGCGTATTATTTCGGAACCGGAGAGTTAAAGTATGATGAATCCATGATTTTTAAAAAAATGCCTCTTAGCAAAATTGCAGAAGCATTTGAGCTATATAAGACACCTGGTGCGGTAAAAGGAAAAATTTTAATAGATTCGGAAAAGTAGGAGGAAGAAGGATGGCTCTCGTAACAACGAAACAGATGCTTATTAATGCACAGATGAACGGATATGCGGTAGGTGCATTCAATGTAGAAAATATGGAAATGGTCCAGGCTGTAATTGGAGCAGCTGAGGAACTTAACTCACCTGTCATTATGCAGACAACACCTACTACGGTAAAATATGCTGATGAGGATTATTTTTATGCAGCTGTCAAAGTTGCAGCAGAAAAATCAAGTGTTCCGGTTGCAATGCATTTAGATCATGGCAATAGCTTTGAATTGGCAATGAGAACATTCAGAGCAGGTTATACATCAATTATGATAGACGGGTCACACCAGGTATTCGAAGAAAATATTCGTATCAGTAAAGCAGTGGTGGATGCTTGTCATTGTGCAGGTATTCCTGTAGAAGCGGAACTTGGCAAGGTTGGAGGAAAAGAGGATGATTTGGATGGTGGAGATAAAAATCCTTATACCGACCCGGAGGAAGCAAAAATATTTGTAGAATCAACAGGAATTGATTCTCTTGCAGTTGCTATTGGTACTGCCCATGGAGTATATAAAGGGATTCCTTTTATTGATTTGGATCGTTTAAGTGAAATAAGAAAAGTGGTTTCTATTCCTTTGGTATTGCACGGAACTTCCGGTGTGCCGGATGAAACAGTTAAGGAATGTATCAAACGGGGAATCTGTAAGGTTAACTATGCTACAGACTTAAGAATTGCATTTACCAAAGGGGTTAATGCAGTATTGAAAGAACATCCTGAAACCATTGATCCCAAAAAGTATATGGCACAAGGCAGGGAAGAAGTAAAAGCTTATGTCAAAAGTAAAATTTTGGTTTGTGGCAGCGAAAACAGAGCTTAAGCAGGAGATAAAATATGATTTTGACAGTTACTTCTAATCCTGCAATAGACAGGGTGTATTTTCTCGAAGAGTTCGAAATGGGTAAAGTCTACAGAACGAAACGCTTTTCACGAACTGCCGGTGGAAAGGGACTTAATGTAGCTCGTGTTGCACATCTGATTGGATGTGAAACTGCCGCTATGGGATTTGCCGGTGGATTTTCGGGAGATTTTATTCAGAATGAAATAAAAAAACAGGGAATTAGAAATTTATTTACTGATATTGCCGAAGAAACTCGAACATGCTTGAATATTTCTGATGTGAACGGTATTTCAGGAGAAATTTTAGAACCTGGCCCTGAAATTTCCAAAGAAGAGAAGAATAGATTTTTAAAAGATTATTCTTCCTATGTAGACGACTATAAAATTATTTGTGTTTCGGGAAGCTTGCCACGAGGTTTAACAAGTGATTTTTATGTTGAACTTATTCAAATTGCAAGAGAGAGAAGAAAGAAAATTATCATAGATACCAGCGGAAATACACTTGAAGATATTCTAAGTGCAAAGCCATTTATGGTTAAGCCAAATCAGGATGAGGTATCCGTACTTATGAATAAGGAAATCACGACAGACGACCATATAAAAGAAGCGCTTTGTTATCTTTTTAATAAAGGTGTGGAAATTCCATTTATTACTTTAGGAAAAAATGGTTCTGCAGCTATGATTGATGGCTGTTATTATAAGTTTTCAACGCCGTCTGTAAAGGTTGTAAATGCGGTGGGATCAGGAGATAGTTCAGTTGCCGGAATTGCCGCAGGACTTGATATGGGATATAGCGTAGTGGATGCTATAAAACTTGGGATGGCGGCAGGAACTGCGAATACACAGTTCGAACAAACTGGAATGGTAACAAAAGAACTGGTTGACAAATATTATTCTTTAATAAAAGTAAAAGAGATTCAGTAACAAAAAAAGACGATTTTATCGTCTTTTTTTGTTAGTATTTAA
>JAZOOC010000005.1:0-1754 GCA_045654825.1 Clostridia bacterium
GTCTTCCTTGAACTTCATATCTACCACTAACGAAGTGTCCGCCTCGATCCGGCAGTAAACCACCGTCATATGTGTATAATGGACCAATCATTGGTATTTTAACTGTGCCACCATGGTTATGTCCTGCGAGCACTAAGTCACCCCATGAGTCGGGGGAATATTCTTCAAACACCAACGGCTCGTGAATTGCTGTGATTTTTAAATTGTTCTCATTTGAATACATATATTCATCAAAGCTTTCGCCTGCATATGACCAGAAGGATGACGGATTTGATGTTAACACACCATATACATCCACATTGGTTGCGCCGATTGTTATAGTGTCTGTCTTGTTTTTAAGCACCTTTACTCCTGAAGCTTCAAGCTTTTTTGTAAGATCGTCTGTGATTTCCAGAAGTTTACCGGGCTTTCGGTTATTATCATTAAATCCGAATTTTTCAGGCAGGGATTCCTGAGTCAAGGGATTATCATAATACATTTCCACTTCATTGTTTCCATATATGTAATATGAAGGCGCAACATCCGCAAGTTCTTTGCACAAACTTATGACTCTGTCATTTGATTTTGCCTTTGAATCAACTATGTCTCCGGTATAAATTATCAAATCCGGATTTAACTTTTTAACCCTGTCAATTAAATTGTAATTTTCATTTCCGTACAAACAATTATGCAAATCGGAAATCTGAACAACCCTTATCTTGTTGTTCACTTTCAGGCTGCTTACGCTGTAAAAGGTTTCTTTAAAATTACGATTTTCTATATAATTACAACCAATTATCGCAACAGACGCTGCTATAGATACAAAAATCAAACTTATTAAAAAAAGTATTAATATCCTGATATTTTTCTTCGATTTTGTAGTATGTATATGTCCTTTCATACCATAAGTTACCTTTCTTTTATTTTTTCATACAGCTCGTATGTGGAGTTTGCAACATCATTCCAATTATACTTTCCAAGTATAAATTCACTAGCACCATTTTTTAGTTCCTTAACAATTTTCTCGTCATCGCACATTGCTTGCAGTTTTTCCGCCAAATCTGTTACATTGCTCTTTTTAAAGTGCATTGCTTTGTTTTCTGTAACCAATGTGTTTTCAGGAATATCAGAGCATAAAACTGCATTACCGTATGCTAAAGCCTCTAATAGACTAAGAGACATTCCTTCGATATCAGAAGGAAGAGTAACTACATAAGCATTGCTATATATTTCGGTTAATACATCACCTGATATAAAGCCTGTAAAAATAATGTTAGGATTTCCCAATGCTTTTCCCTTCAGCATCTCTACATATTCGTCTGTATCGCTTGTATCGCCTGCGATAACAAGTTTTTTATTTGTTTTAATACTGTTATACGCATCAATAAGATAATGAACACCCTTTTCAGCAGTAAGCCGTGATACGATGCAAATATACTCATCTTTTGAAAGTCCGTATAATTTTGTGATTTTCTCCGCTTCCTTTTTATTAGGCTTATCTATTCCGTTATGAATAAGTACAGTATCACGATTATATGTTTCTTTGAAATACTCACGAGCACTTTTACTTAAAACAATTATCTCGTCCGCACATTTCACCATGACTTTTTCGCCGAATTTTATATATTTAGAAGCAAATCCCTTGCCCCATTTTTCTCTTTGCCAATCAAGTCCATGAACTGTTGCTACGCACTTTTTCCCAAACATTTTTGGTATCCACATAGCAGCACAAGGACCTTCTGCGTGAAAATGTACTATATCATATTTTCCGAAAG
>JAZOOC010000006.1:0-10029 GCA_045654825.1 Clostridia bacterium
CATCTCATTATTTGTTGTGTCACAGCGTTATCCCGTATCGGGATATTTTTATTATACCTGATTGGTATAATAATGTCAAGGTGATTTTTATGAAATTAAAAGAACTAAGACAAAAAAGAGGTCTTTCTCAGCTAAAATTAGCAACAGAGCTGAATATGTCACAAAATACCATAAGCAGGTATGAAACACAAGAACGACAAGCGGGTTATAAAGAGCTTATAGCGATTGCTGATTTTTTTGATGTTTCAATTGATTATCTTCTGGGCAGAACCAACAACCCAAGTGTTAATCGATAATCAAAGTGTGCAGGATATATAGAATGAAAAAAGCGGAATAAACCGCTATTAAAATTAACGCTTGATATATTTAGTTAACTGCTTATCAAAGTTATGATACTTTAATGATGTATCGCCGGTGGCGATTTGATGTTATGCTACGCATAATGATGTTGTTCGTTTTACTCACAATGATCTAAAGCATTAGGCGAAGCCGACATCATATCCGAAGGACACATCATAAGCGTTGCGTCATCATTTGCCGTCAGGCAAACATCATTGAAAAAAGCACCGACGAAGTCGATGCTTTTTTCTGGTCGGAGTGACAGGATTTGAACCTGCGGCATCCTCGACTATGTCGCCGTTTGCGGTGCCCGAAACTTTTTAACTGCCGTTAAAAAGTATTTCGACCGCGGCACTTCGTTACGCTCGCTTCATCCTTCGGCGCTCGCGACCTCACCCAAAGCAGGCGCCTGCTTTTGTCGCATAAAAAAACAACTCTCTTTCGAAAGTTGCTTTTGGTCGGAGTGACAGGATTTGAACCTGCGGCATCCTGCTCCCAAAGCAGGCGCGCTACCATCTGCGCTACACCCCGATAAATATTGAATTGTAATTGATTATTGCTTTGTCCGCCCGTTTGCGGTGCCCGGAGACTCACCACTGCCGTGTCTCGCTTTCCGACCGCGGCACTTCGTTACGCTCGCTTCATCCTTCGGCGCTCGCGACCTCACCCAAAGCAGGCGCTTATGCCTCTGCGCTACACCCCGATAAAATATTGAATTGTAATTGATATACTGCATTTTCATCGTGTTTGCTCATACATTATACATAAATTAAAGTCTTTTGTCAAGAAAAAGCAGAAAAAATAAAAAAAATATTGACATTTTGAGATTAATGTATTAGAATATTACGGTAACCGCTCTGAGAAGGTCTATAAATGTATCAGTTCAGAATTACTGCACTGTGCATACCTTAAACGGCGAGTCCTAAAATAAGAGGGAGGTGCTACAGAATGTACGCAATAATCGAAACAGGCGGAAAACAGTATAAAGTTTCCGAAGGCGATATCATCTTCGTTGAAAAGCTCGAAGTAGCTGAAGATGCAGTTATCACAATCGACAAAGTTGTTGCTCTTTGCGGTGAAGCTGGCTTAAACGTTGGAACACCTTATGTTGACGGTGCAAGCGTTTCTGCTAAAGTTTTAAAGCAGGGTAAAGACAAAAAGGTTGTTGTTTTCAAAATGAAGCCCAAAAAAGGTTATCGTAAAAAACAGGGTCACAGACAGCCTTACACAAAAATTCAGATTGAAAAAATTTCAGGTTAAGTCATGGTTAAAATCAAGGTTTCAAGAAATGCCAAAGGCTATATAACGAAAATCGAGGCTGACGGTCATTCCGGATATGCTGAAGAGGGTTCAGATATAGTATGTGCTATTGTTTCAACTGCTGTTCAGTCAGTGGTTGTATGCTGCGAAGAAGTTCATAAATGTGATTATTTTGCAGATATTAAAGACGGATACTTAAAATGGTATCTTAAAGACGATGAAACCGCTGAAAAAATCAGTGTTCTTACCGAAACATTATACCGAGTGCTTATACAGGCACAAGAGAGCTACGGCTCTTATATCTCAGTTAAGGAGGTTAATTGAAATGATGAAAATAAATTTTCAGCTCTTTGCTCATAAAAAGGGTATGGGTAGTACCAAGAACGGCAGAGACAGTGAGTCCAAGCGTTTAGGAGTTAAACGCGGCGACGGTCAGTTCGTTCTCGCAGGAAATATCCTCGTTAGACAGAGAGGAACAAAAATTCATCCCGGCAGAAATGTTGGTAAAGGTTCCGACGATACTCTGTTTGCTTTGATTGACGGAAAAGTTAAGTTTGAAAGACTTGGTAAAGATAAGAAACAGGTTAGTATAATCGAAGCAGTTTAATAAACAATCAAAGAGGGTGTTTTAAACACCCTCTTTATATTTGAAATGAATAATTAATAATGAATGATGAATAATTATGGTGTCGGCAAAGCCGACGAAATAAATCAAAACCGCTTGCGGTTTTACATTCATTCCTCATTCCTAACTCCTAATTCCTAATTTAATTAACAGGAGGCTTATATGTTTACAGACAGAGCCAAAATTTTTATAAAAGCCGGTAACGGCGGTGACGGTTGCGTTTCTTTCCACCGTGAAAAATATGTTGCATCGGGTGGTCCCGACGGTGGAGACGGAGGAAAAGGCGGAAGTGTTATTTTTGTTGCCGATCAGAACTTGTCAACTCTTATGGACTTTAAATACAAAAGAAAATATGTTGCTAAAGACGGAGAACAGGGCAGAGCTGCTAATTCCTCGGGAAAAAATGCAGAGGACCTTATTATAAAAGTTCCCGTCGGCACTGTTATATACGATTGCCTGACAAATCTTGTTTTGTGCGATTTATCTGAGCCGGGTGCAAGCTCGGTAGCAGCAAAAGGCGGCGACGGCGGATATGGAAATAAAAGATTTGCCACTCCTACAAGACAGATTCCTAAATTTGCGAAACCCGGTTATCCCGGTCAGGAAAGGGAAGTTCTGTTAGAGCTTAAGCTTATTGCGGATGTGGGACTTGTTGGATTTCCCAATGTTGGAAAATCTACTCTTTTAAAAGCCGGAACAAGAGCAAATCCTAAAATTGCAGACTATCATTTTACTACTTTAACTCCAAATCTTGGTGTGGTAAAATTAGAGAACGGCGTTTCTTTCGTAATGGCAGATATTCCGGGTGTTATAGAGGGTGCTTCTTCAGGCGCGGGGCTCGGGTTTTATTTCTTAAGACATATCGAAAGAACAAGACTTCTTTTCCATGTTCTTGATGCTTCGGGTATAGAGGGCAGAGATGCTAAAGAAGATTTTGAAATTATAAATAACGAGCTTAACAGCTATTCAGAGGCTTTAAGTAATAAAGAACAGATTATAGTTTTAAATAAAACCGACCTTGTTTTTGAAAAAGAGAAAATTGATGAGCTTAAAAGCTATTTTGAAGATAAGGGTTATAAGGTATTTATTATCTGCGCAGCAACCGGTGAGGGTGTGCGCGATGCCTTAAACTATGCAGGTGAAAGGCTTGAGCATATACCTGTTCCTGAGCTATATTCAGAAGATAGTATGTATCGTGAAGAGCTTGATATAAGAGAGGAAAAACCCTTTGAGGTTTATATTGCAGATGATGGCGTTGTTACTGCAGAGGGGCCGTTTATAGACAAGCTTATGGATAATACCAACCCCTATGACTATGAGTCTATGCAGTATTTCCAGAGAGCACTTAAAATGAAAGGTGTTATCGAAGAAATGGAAAAACTCGGAGTTAAAGAGGGAGATATTGTACGACTTTCTGAAATGGAATTTGAATTTGTATTATAGTGTAAAAAAGTCCGATGTTTATAATATCGGACTTTTTTAAATGAAATTCAAAGCAAGCTTTGCGTGAAATATTTACTTCGTAAATGTTAAGGATAGCCCTATGCCATTCGGCAGGGCTGTTTACTTTTTCTTGAAATCTTCACCATTTATCAAAAAATCAATGGAAACATTGAAATATTGAGACAATTTATGACAAAAAAGGTCCGTCCCCATTGTCACCCATTGTCAATAAGTGCTGTAAGGTTTTTTCTTAAATTATATCTTGTGAATTTCTTCAAGCCAGAAACACCTTTTACCACTTTAGCCGTTTTATATGTATATGAGCCAGGAATTGCCGGCAAAATTGTGGATGCAACATCCCATGCTAGGAAACCGAAGTTTGCCCAACTTGGATTTATTATTAAATCTTTTGCACTCAGGCCTATACTTATGATGTCCGCAATCGTTTCAATTGCCTCTCCGCTTGGATCACGATACATGTTTGGATTATTTCTGCAATACACATATCTGTTCATATTAAGAGGATTAGAGATTTCACCCTCTTCGATATCAAAACTTGTAAATCTGCCGATTTGCGGATTATAGTATCTTGCACGGAGATATATCATATCAAGCTCGTCATCGTAGTATTCTCCGGCATATTTTATTGGATTGTGAACAGTTTCAGTTTCGTTACGAATTTCACCCCAAGGTGTATACTCATAAGTATTTACAACTGTTCCAGATTCGTTCACAAGACCTACAACATCTCCATGTGCGTTGTAGATGTAGTAATACCAACTGGCATTTGTCTTTCTTTCGAGAGGTTGCTGATGTGACGAAAAGCAATGTCACACCAGCAACTGAACGTTATTTCACACTCTTGTGAATACTTCTATTATCTCGCCTCTATTTCCTTAAATAACACTCCTGAAACATCATTTTCAACAAACAGATTTTTAACTTTTTCGGTGCAAATTATAGAACCCATAAGCTCCTCAATTCTAAAAATGTCAGTTCCGTTCCATGAACTTTCTTTTATATAATACGGCGCCAAATAGTCATTAAGTTTGTACCCAACACCATATCCACAATGTTTGCAAACATATTCACCTTCATCGACCCATTTAAAATTAGAATTTTCATGCAAGTTGGCACCAATTTCGGGATACAACATATAATATTGGGGTTTGATATTTGAAAGCGTTTTTACATTATAGCCCTCCTCTCGCAATTTCTTTTTTTCTTCATTAGAGAGTTCGTCTTGTGTAACTACAGGCATTTCTGAAAATATGACTGATTGTATGTTGTAAGTTTCTATAAGTCGTTTGACTTTTTCATTTGCCATTGGCATAGCTTCACAAGTGGCAATATCAGCAAAATATTCATTAGTTAGTGAAATGGGGAATCCAAGTCTTTCTTTATAAATATGGCTAAAATCATTCCATTGGCGGTTGCATCGCTCACATACTATTTTTCTTGATGGATATCCATATACCGGAAATGCCCACGCAACCCTTTTTTTCCTACCTTCATCACTAAACATTCTAAAAAATTTCATTTAGTTTCCTCCGTCAATTAAAGTTTATACCGAACCCAAATTCTTTAGCTAAACTTTTTGCAAATTCAATCACATCTTGAGCTTCGGCATAAGGGTTATTTCCTACATACTCTTCCCACCGCACATTATACTTGTAGCTCCATTTATTGTGGACACTCTTATCTACCCATGAGCCGAATCGTGGATCATGAATATTTAGTCCTCTGTCAGCGAACCATTTAGAAAATTTTTGTGGCAATACATGATGTGCTTCCGCTTTTTTCATCCAACTTGGAGCATCGCCAACAAGCTTTGTAAGATTTTTCCTGAAATTGCCCTTCGTAAATTTACCTAATCCAGAAACACCCTTAACTAATTTGGCACCCTTGTAAGTATATGAACCAGGTATCGCTGGCAATATTGTTGCTCCTACATCCCATGCAAGGAATCCCAAATTAGCCCAGCTTGGATTTGAAATCAAATCTTTTAAGCTAATACCAATATTAATGATGTCAACTACCGTTTCAGCCAACACAAGGGGACGGTTCTATTGTGCGATTACACATTCCTTACAATAGCAAACGAAACGCCCGTCAATCTGCTTATCTGTCTTATTGATAATCCTTTGTTTTCATTTTCTTTATGCATTTATTTCGTTCTTCTTTATTAAATAACTGTAATTCTGTTGTATTTTTGCATCCGGTTATTTTTACTATTATTTTCTTTGCATCTTCATCACTTATTCTAAATGTAAAGTCATCTATTTCTAAACATTTATCGTCGTTATCTTCATCATTAAATTCAGCAAATCCTTCTTCACTTATTATTTCGTAAACAAAATTTTTATCTATTAAATCGTTTCCGCTATTGATATATTCATTATAACTGCTATATTCATATTCGTCAATCTTTTCTGCAATTCCCGCTTTAACTGGATTCTGATGTATGTATCTTATCGCAGTTAACAAGTATTTTTCATCCTCTATCGGCTCACTCTTAAATCTATCCTGAAATAAATGACCTTTCCGATAATATTTCCAGTTATACCAATATACATAACTTCCTGCTATTCTTTTGATTATCTGTTCTATTGGCTCATTTTCTTCCTTAACTATTAAATGTATATGATTTGACATAAGGCAATAAGCGAATATTTTGTATCCACTTATTGCCTTATATTTTTTGATTGTTTCTATAAACTTTTCATAATCTTCTTCACACTCAAAGATTACCTGTTGATTTATTCCCCTTAACATTATATGATAAATTCCGCTTTCGCTTTTTACTCTTGATGCTCTTGGCATTACTATCACCTCAAGCAAATTCTATCACATATTTGGTTTCTTGTCAACACAACAGAACCGTCCCCTTGTGTTGTGTGTTGTAGCCATACCGAATGGTATATGGCTATCATTCATTCCTAATTCCTAAATCCTAATTCCTAATTTAAAAAAGTCCGATGTATAAAACATCGGACTTTTAAATATTCAGTTATTAATACATTCCACCCATTCCGCCGGGCATACCTGCGGGAGCTGCGGGTTCGGGAGCGGGGATATCAGCAACAAGGCTTTCGGTGGTGAGCACCATAGAAGCAACCGAAGCTGCATTCTGGAGTGCGGAACGTGTAACCTTTGCGGGATCCACGATACCGTTTGATATCATATCAACATATTCGCCTTTTAATGCGTTGTATCCTGTGCCGGGTTTGCTGTTTAAGATTTTATCTATTATAACAGCGCCTTCAACACCTGCGTTTTTGGAAATCTGGTTAAGGGGTTCTTCTAAAGCTTTAACAACGATAGAAGCACCTGTTTTTTCATCGCCTTCAAGCTTATCTGCCATTGCTTTAACAGAGGGGATTGCATTGATTAATGCAGTACCGCCGCCGGAAACAATACCCTCTTCAACAGCAGCTCTTGTAGCAGCTAATGCGTCTTCTATTCTTAATTTCTTTTCTTTCATTTCGGTTTCAGTTGCAGCACCAACTTTGATTACTGCTACACCGCCTGCTAATTTAGCAAGTCTTTCCTGGAGTTTTTCTCTGTCGAAATCGGAAGTTGTTTCTTCTATCTGAGTTTTAATCTGTGAAACTCTTGAATTGATTTCTTCAGGAGCACCCGCACCGCTTACGATGATTGTATTTTCTTTCTGAACTTTAACCTGACCAGCTCTTCCAAGCTGATCGATAGTTGTTTCTTTAAGGTCTAAACCTAATTCTTCGGAGATAACTTCACCGCCTGTTAAGATTGCAATATCTCTTAACATTTCTTTTCTTCTGTCGCCAAAGCCGGGAGCTTTAACAGCAACAACGGTAAATGTACCTCTTAATTTATTAACGATTAATGTAGAAAGTGCTTCGCCTTCAATATCTTCAGCAATTATAAGAAGCTTTTTACCCTGCTGAACAATCTGTTCGAGTAAGGGAAGGATTTCCTGAATATTTGCTATTTTCTTATCTGTAATAAGGATATAAGCATCGTCTAAAACAGCTTCCATTTTATCGGTATCTGTTACCATGTAAGGAGTTATATAACCTCTGTCGAACTGCATACCTTCAACTACTTCTGTATATGTTTCAGCAGTTTTGGAATCTTCGTTTGTTATAACACCGTCTGTGGAAACCTTTTCCATAGCGTCTGCAATTAAAGTTCCGATAACTTCGTCGTTTGCAGAGATAGATGCAACTCTTGCAATGTCATTTTTGCCGTTAACTTTCTGAGAGTTAGCTCCGATTGATTTAACAGCTTCGTCAACTGCGGATTTAATTCCCTTGTTTACGATTAAGGGATTAGCACCTGCAGCTACATTTTTAAGACCTTCTCTTATAAGAGCCTGTGCAAGAACGGTAGCGGTTGTTGTTCCGTCACCTGCAACATCGTTAGTTTTTGTTGCAACTTCTTTAACAAGCTGTGCACCCATGTTTTCAAAAGGATCTTCAAGCTCGATTTCTTTTGCGATGGTAACACCATCGTTTGTGATTAAGGGAGCGCCGAATTTCTTTTCTAAAACAACATTTCTGCCTTTGGGTCCAAGTGTTATTTTAACTGTATCGGCAAGCTTATCTATGCCTGCTTCAAGTTTTTTTCTTGCTTCTTCGCCGTATGCGATCTGTTTTGCCATTTTAAATTACCTCCAAATTAATCTACTTTTGCAAGTACATCAGACTGTTTAACGATTGTGTATTCAACGCCGTCTAATTTAACCTCTGTTCCGGCATATTTGTTGATTATAACTTTATCGCCTACATTAACATACATTGTAACTTCTTTTCCTTCAACAACACCGCCGGGGCCTACTGCGATTACTTCAGCAAGCTGGGGTTTTTCCTTTGCGTTTCCGGGAAGAACAATACCGCTTTTGGTAGTTTCTTCAACTTCTACCATTTTAATTACTACTCTGTCTCCGAATGGTTTTAAGTTCATAACTTTTACCTCCTGATATATAATAAAATTTTTCGGGCTGAATTTGGTTTAGCACTCGTTCGGGTTGAGTGCTAATAATATAATACTCAAAGAACACCCTTTTTTCAAGGAGTGATTTTTGCGTATTTATGTTATATTTGGCTGAAATTACCATTTATCTAAATAAAAAGGCGGTTTTTCTTTGTTTTTCTTTGAATTGCTTTTGTTTTCTTTTGCGGAAAAATTTTACTGTTATGTTATTATATTCCGATATTAAAATATTATTCCTTATCATTGATTTTAATGAAAAGTTGTTGTATTATATAGAATGAGTAAGAATATTAAGGAGGAATGAAATGAAAAGGAAAACAGCATTAATTCTTGTTTTTATATTTCTTCTTTTAAATATATCTTGTGTATATTCATATGAGGAACCTGTTGCAGTTATTGTTATTACAGATGAAGAGTTTTCTTTTGAAAGCTTTGACGGACTTGGAGAAATTACATCAGTTTATACTGAAAGCTTTTCAGGATTCGCGGCTTTGGTATCTGAAAAAAATATAGAAAAAATAAAAGCACTCAAAGGAGTTATATCTGTTTGTGCAGATACTCTTTATAATATCCCTTATACTGATTTCGGCGATGAAGGATTTTCGTTCTACTCGGGAAAATCGGAATATGACGGACAGGGAATGCTTGTTGCGATTATAGATGCAAGCTTCAAGACCGGACACGAAATATTTTCTCTTGATGACAATGCTTCATTGAAATATACCGAAAATGATATTAAAGCTATGCTTTCGCAAGGAGGCTTTCATGCCGGGAAGTCACAGGCAATATATCTGAATGATAAAATTCCTTTCGCTTATAATTACGCAGACAAGAATGTTAATATGCTTGCAGGCAGTGTTTATCACGGAACTTCTGTTGCGGGAATTATCGGAGGAAACAGCAATACATATAAAGGCGAAATTCCAAATGTTCAGCTGGCTCTTATGAGAGTTATGAACTCTGCGGGGAGTATGAGTTTATCTACTGTTCTTACCGCTTTTGAAGATGCTGTTAAATTAGAAGTTGATGCAATTAATATAAGTCTTGGGTCAATTGCAGGCTATTCAACAACTCTTGTAAACGGATATGATATAAATAATACATTTAAAAATGCAAGAAATAAGGGAATATTTGTTTCTGTTGCAGCAGGAAATGACGGAATAATAAATACAAACGGATTATCTAAATATGCGTATGGAGACAGCTATCCACTTGTTGACTGCACAGACTACGGACTGATATGTTCTCCGGCGGCATCCCAGGATTGTGTGGCTGTTGCCGCATATGATATATCAAAAAGTAAAGTTGCGGATTTTTCTTCAAGAGGAACGACTCCCGACCTTATTCTGAAACCTGATATAACAACACAGGGAACAGCCTGTTCGATT
>JAZOOC010000007.1:0-20580 GCA_045654825.1 Clostridia bacterium
TTTAAGTGTTTTTGAAAAAGTTGATATTAAAAATGGATATTTGATTGTATTAGATGGAGAATTGAAAATAGATAAATTTGAGATTTATAACAATAATAAGGAACTACAAGCAGAATTAGACGAAACGATTGCGGTATACAATGATATACAACTTGTGAATGTCAAAAGGTAGTTGTATCTTTTTTGTTACCTAATTATATAATATAGTGATTATTAATATTCAGGCGGTGTGTGGTTTGAACTTTACGGAAGAAATAAAAAATATTATAGCGGATACAGGCAAAAAAGCTTGTGTTATAACTTACGGATGTCAGCAGAATGAGAACGATTCCGAGAAAATAAAAGGGTATCTTTTTAATATGGGATATACCCTTGTTTCTGATAGTTCAGATGCTGATTTTGTAGTGTTCAATACCTGTGCCGTAAGAGGCGGTGCTGAAGAAAGAGTTCTCGGCAATGTTGGTGCCTTAAAGCATAAAAAAGAAAACAAGCCTGATATGATTATCGGCATAATGGGTTGTATGACTCAGCAGGAGCAGGTTGCCGACCATATTATGAAAAAATTCCGCCATGTTGATTTCGTTTTGGGAACACAGGCAATTTCCCGTTTTCCCGAAATTGTATATAATATTGTTTCAGAGAAAAAAAGAGTATCTGATTTAAAATGCGACGACCTTATATATGAAGATATTCCCATAAAAAGAGATGACGATATAAAAGCATCAGTTTCCATAATGAGCGGTTGTAATAATTTCTGCACATATTGTATTGTTCCTTATGTAAGAGGCAGAGAGAGAAGCAGAAAAAAAGAGGATATTATAACTGAAATAAAAGAGCTTAAAAGTGCGGGCTATAAAGAAATAACACTTCTCGGTCAGAATGTTAATTCCTACGGCAGAGGACTTTATGATGATTATGATTTCGCCGACCTTCTTTACGATGTTTCAAATACCGGTATAGAAAGAATACGATTTATGACCTCTCATCCTAAAGATATTTCTGAAAGATTAATAACCGTAATGGCTGAATGTGATAATGTATGCAAATCTCTTCATTTGCCTTTTCAGTCGGGAAGTAACAGGATTTTAAAGGCGATGAACAGGGTATATACCAAAGAAGAATATCTTAAAAAGATAGATATGGTTAAAGAAAAAATCCCGAATATTGCCTTAACAAGCGATGTTATAATCGGTTTCCCGAATGAAACCATAGAAGATGTAAAAGAAACCATAGATTTAATAAAGAAAGTAAGATTCGACAGCCTTTTCACCTTTATTTATTCAAAAAGAGAGGGGACTGTTGCGGCAAAAATGGAAGATAAAATTTCCGATGAAGAAAAGCATAAGCATTTTGATATGCTTTTAGAAGAGCAGAATATAATTTCAAGGGAAATCAATGAAAGCTATGTGGGAAAAACACTAAAAGTTCTTGTTGACGGACCGAGCAAAACCAATCCCGAAATGATGTCAGCAAGATGTGATACCAATAAAATCGTTAATTTTGCTCCCTCTGGTGTAAAAAAGGGAGATATGATAAATCTTCGCATAACAAAAGCGCAGACATGGTCGCTTTTCGGAGAAATGAAAGGAGAAATTTAATTGAAAAACTATTCTGTTGACGAGCTTTTAAAGCTTGATATTTCTCCTATGATGAAGCAGTATCTTGAAATAAAAGATAAACACAGAGATTTGATTTTGTTCTATCGTCTGGGCGATTTTTACGAAATGTTTTTTGAAGATGCAATAATTGCTTCAAGAGAGCTTGAGCTTACTTTGACCGGAAGAGAATGCGGACTTTCCGAAAGAGCGCCTATGTGCGGAGTGCCTCATCATTCAGTTGACGGCTATCTTTATAAAATGACCGAAAAGGGATACAAAGTAGGCATATGCGAGCAGATGGAAGACCCCAAGGAAGTAAAGGGTATTGTAAAAAGAGATATAGTAAGGATTGTAACTCCGGGAACTGTTACTGAGGAAAGCTGTCTTGACGGAAAAAAGAATAATTTCCTTTGTTCTGCCTATATGGATGATATAGGTGTGAGTCTTGTTTTTGCAGATGTATCTACAGGTGAAATGAATGTTTTAAAAACTGTATGTGATGGCGATTTTTACAGCTATATTCTGTCGGGGCTTTCAAAATATCAGCCAAAGGAAATTATAATTAATTCAGCTATAAATAAAAACCTTAAGTTCGTTGAAAGAATAACCAAGGAATTTTCTTTGGTTATCAATGTGAACGAAAAGGATTACTATAACTATAACCACGCGGTTGAAAAAATTAATTCAAGATTTTCCCGTGAGGAACTTGAAAGATATTCTCTTAACCAGAGCATACAGACAATGCTTGCCTTATATGCTGTTTTAGATTATCTTGAAGAAACACAGAAAAACGATTTAAAGCATATAAACAGCTTTGAGTATTACGATGAAAATGATTTTGTAGATATAGATTTATCCTGTAAAAGAAGTCTTGAAATAACAGAAACAATGAGAGAGAGTAAGAAAAAAGGCTCGCTTTTATGGATTCTTGACAATACAGATACACCGATGGGCGCAAGACTTTTAAGAAGATATACCGAGCTTCCTTTGAAAAACGAAATAGCTATAGTTAAAAGACATAGCGCGGTAGAAGAGCTATTTAGGGAAAACGATAAAAGAGGACGGATAAAAGAGCTTCTTTTAAGTGTTTACGATATTGAAAGATTGTGTTCAAAGATTGCATATAAGTCGGTAAACGGAAAAGAGCTTATAAGTCTTAAAGAGTCTTTAAAGCTTGTTCCAGAAATTAAAAATATAATCTCTTCAATGAATTCTCAGCTTATAAGAGAAATAGATGCAAATGCTGATTCTCTTGAAGATATGGCAGCACTTATCGAAAATTCCATAAGCGATAAAGCTCCCCAGACCATAACTGAGGGCAATATAATAAAAGACGGTTATAACGAACAGCTTGATAAATACCGAAAGGCACTTGAGCATACATCCGAATGGCTTGCAGAGATAGAAGCGAGAGAAAAAGACCGTACGGGAATTAAAAATCTTAAAACGGGCTATAACAAGGTATTCGGATATTATATAGAGGTTACCGCATCATATCTTAACCTCGTTCCCGAAGAATACATAAGAAAACAAACTCTTACCAATGCAGAAAGATATATAACTCCCGAGCTTAAAGAACTTGAGGCAACTGTTCTTGCCGCAACTGAAAAAAGCAGGGGACTTGAATATGAGCTTTTCTGCGAAATAAGAGACGAGCTGTTTGAAAATATGATAAGACTGCAGAAAACAGCAAAGGCAATAGCAAAACTTGATGTTTTCTGTTCTCTTGCCGAAACTGCGTATAAGAATAATTATGTTCGGCCGCAGATTGAAACCTCTGGCAAAGTAATAATAAAAGACGGCAGACATCCGGTTGTTGAAAAAATGCTTCCCGATGGCGGTTTTGTCGCAAACGATACATATCTTGATAATAAAGATAATTCATTCGCAATAATAACAGGCCCGAATATGGCAGGTAAATCAACATATATGCGTCAGGTGGCATTAATTTGCCTTATGTCGCAGATTGGAAGCTTCGTTCCGGCATCTTCGGCGCATCTTCCCGTTGTGGATAAGATTTTCACCCGTGTAGGCGCATCCGACGACTTGTCGGCAGGTCAGTCAACATTTATGGTGGAAATGAGCGAGGTTGCAAATATTCTCAGTAACGCAACTGAAAACAGTCTTGTTATTTTAGATGAAATCGGCAGAGGGACATCCACCTTTGATGGTCTTAGTATTGCATGGGCGGTAGTTGAATATATAATCAAAAAAATAGGGGCTAAAACTCTTTTTGCAACTCACTATCACGAATTGAGTATATTGGAAAATCGTTTAAAGGGTGTTAAAAACTATTCTGTTGCCGTGAAAAAAAGAGGGGAAGATGTAACATTCCTTCGTAAAATAACCGAGGGCGGCTGTGACGATTCATTCGGTATCGAGGTTGCCAAGCTTGCCGGTGTTCCGAATTTTCTTCTTAAAAGAGCAAGAGAAATATTAAAGGTTTTGGAAAGCAAGGATATAGCAGTTAAAGAAATTAATCTTCAGGGCAAGACGATTGGTGAGTTTGAAGAGATAGAAGAAGACGATCAGCTTGACTTAAACGAAATTTCAGATAATGAAATAATTAAGGACTTAAAGAATATTGATGTTACAAATTTAACGCCGATACAGGCACTCACTGTGCTTGATGAACTTGTAAAAAGAGCAAAGTCATAAGGAGTAACCTATGGGAAAAATTAATATACTTTCGCCATTGGTATCAAATATGATAGCTGCGGGCGAAGTGCTTGAAAGACCCTCTTCTGCAGTAAAAGAGTTAATAGAAAACTCTCTTGATGCAGGTGCAAAAAGAATAATAATAGAAATCGAAAATGGCGGAAAGAGCCGTATAAAGGTTACAGATAATGGAAGCGGTATGACTTCGCAGGATGCAACAAACTGCTTTCTTCGTCATGCAACAAGTAAAATCAAAAATGCAGACGACCTTTTTGATATAGCAACCATGGGATTTCGCGGCGAGGCTCTTGCAAGTATTGCAGCGGTAGGAAAAATAACTCTCACAACAAGAACCGAAGACTCTCTTGAGGGAACGCTCGTGTTGGTTGAGGCGGGAGAAATTAAAGAAGTCTCTCCAATAGGCTGCGGAGTTGGTACATCATTAGAAATAAAAGATTTGTTTTTCAATACTCCCGCAAGAATGAAGTTTTTAAAAAGCGAAGCAACCGAAACTGCACTTATAACAGAAACAGTTGAAAAGTTTATAATCTCAAGACCTGATGTTTCCTTTAAGCTTATTAGAAATAAAAAAGAAGCTTTGTATTCCGCCGGGGATAACGATTCTTTTTCCAATCTTACCAATATATACGGAAGAGAAATAACTGATAATCTTAAAAAGATTGATTATTCGGATAAAGGGATTGATATAAAAGGATATATCGGTAATGAAAAAATATTGAAAACGGGAAGAAAATATCAGACATTTTTTGTTAACGGAAGAATAGTGAAAAATAAGATTTTCTTTGCGGCAATAGACGAGGCAATGAAAGGAAAAGCCGTAACAGGTTATCATCCTTTTGCAATTCTTGATATTACAATTTTACCCTCTTTAACCGATGTTAATGTTCATCCCACAAAGGCGGAAATTAAATTCACAGATGACCGTGCGGTGTTTGATAATATCTATGCGGCGGTAAGAAATGCTTTTGAGGTTGAGGGAATAAATAAACAGGTTAAAAAAGAAGAATATGAAGAAATAAGTTTTGTAGCATCCCCCGAAATCAAAGAAGAAAACACAGTTAAATTCAATGTTTTTACGCCTAAGAAAATAGAAGAAAATACATATAATTCAGAGTTTAACGAAATTAAAACAGAAAAGTTTGAGGCTCTTAAGCCTAAAGTTGTATTTAAAGAAGAGCCTGTTTTATATGAAGCTATAAAAGAAGAAAAAGAAGAAATTGTTGAAATAAAAAAAGAAACCGTATGCGATTATAAAATATGCGGACAGATATTCGGCACATATGTTATAATAGAAAAAGATGATTCAATGTATCTTCTTGACCAGCATGCCGCTCACGAAAGACTAATTTACGATAAATTAAGAAAAGAGCTTTCACAAAAAGGTCTTATAACACAAAAGCTTATTGTTCCTTATGTTGTAAGATTAACACCTACCGAAACAGCAGCAATATTTGAAAATAAAGAGTTTTTTGAAAGTATGGGATTTGATATTTCGGATTACGGAAGCGGCTCGGTTGCAATAAGAGAACTGCCCTTCGGGCTGGAACAGGAAGAAATTTCCGACTATTTATCTGAAACAGTAGAAATGATACTTGAAAACAAAAATGCCGATTTAACAAGAAAACAGGAAAAAGCGGTGGCGACTCTTGCCTGCAAAGCCGCAATTAAAGGGAATAACCGATATAGCGAATATGAGCTTGAAAAACTTGTTTTTGAGGTTATAAACGGACAGGATATCAACACCTGTCCCCACGGCAGACCCCTTTTTGCCAAATTTGATAAAAAGACGATAGACAAACAATTCAGGAGGATTTGAAGTGCCTTTAAAACTTATATGTATAGCAGGACCGACAGCATCGGGGAAAACATCTTTTGCTGTTGAGCTTGCCAAAAATATAAACGGAGAAATCATATCTGCCGATTCAATGCAGATATATAAATATATGGATATAGGCACTGCTAAACCTGATAAAGAGGAAATGCAGGGAATAAAGCATTATCTCATAGACGAAATATCTCCGTTTGAGAATTTTTCGGTAAATGAATTTGTAATTCGTGCAAAGAAATATATCGAAGAGATTTCCGCAAAGGGTAAGGTGCCTATAGTTGCGGGCGGAACAGGACTTTTTATAAATTCTCTTATTGACAATGTTAAATTTTCAAAAACGGATGTTGATGAAAGTCTTCGTGCCCAATTAACAGAGATTGCAGAAAATAACGGTGTTTTGCATCTTCATAATATGCTTGGTGAAATAGACCCTGAATCTGCTTTGCGTATTCATCCGAATAATGTGAAAAGGGTTATAAGGGCAATTGAAATATATAAAACAAGCGGAATAACGATGACCGAACAGATAAAAAATTCCAAAAACGAGCCATCGCCTTACGACTTAAGCTATGCGGCGCTTACCGCACCGAGAGAGATTCTTTATGACCGCATAAATAAAAGAGTCGATATTATGCTTGAAAAAGGTCTTATAAAGGAAGTTGAAAACTTAAAAAATATGGGACTTGATTTAAGCTTTAACTCAATGCAGGGAATAGGATATAAGGAAACTCTTTTATATCTTGAAAACAAAATCAGTAAAAATGAGCTTTCTGAATTGATAAAGCAGGAATCAAGAAGATATGCAAAAAGACAATTAACCTGGTTCAGACGAGATTGTCGTATAAAATGGGCAGATATCACAGAGTATAATACACCTAAAAAACTTCTGGAGTGGTTTTACGATGAATAAATCCAAATTACTTAGCCTTGTAATAGTAATTTTTCTGATATGCGTATTGCTGGGAAGCCTTATATTCGGGGCGGACAGTGCCAATACAGTTACAGCAACCTCACATACTGCAGAAAGTCTTCTTTCGGGTGAGGGGATTGTAACTTTTTATTCTGAGCTTATAAACGCATCCTCTGACGGGCATGCTCTATTCAGTGCCCAGGAGGGAAAACTAATAAAAAAATATTCAACCGTTGCATCTGTATATACGGGGGAAATAAGCGATGAGATGGCAGAACAGCTTAAGCTTCTCAATGATAAAATTACTTTCAATAAAAGTACCGAAAAGTACAAAAGCGAGGTTTTTAATGACATCGGTTCTTTGAACAAAGAAATAAACAACCAGTTTTCTGATATTATAAACAATACGGCAAGCGGAAATTATTCAGATGTTTATGAACTTAAAAGCCGTATCTTAACTTATCATGAAAAGGCGCTTGCAATGAAGGGTGAACAAGTTCCGGCACCTCAATCCGAAAACGATAATGCGAAAATTGCAGAGCTTGAGAAGACTTTCAGTGTTAATAAAACAGTTTATACAAGTCCTGTGGACGGAATGTTTTCACCAAGGATAGATAATTTCGATACTTTGGTAAATCCCGATTCGGCACAGACTTTAACACCAAAAAGCTATAAAGATATTATAAAAAATGATATCGTTGAGGTAACAGCGGTTGAAAAGGACAAGCCTTTTGCCAAGATAATCAATAATTTTGAATGGTATCTTGTATCTTCATTTTCTTCTGCAGATGTTAAAGACCTTGAGGTCGGCGATGAAGTAAGCATAAGAGTTTCAAGTATATCCGACAGCCGTGTGAAAGCTAAAATTATATACATATCCGAAGAAGAAAAAAAAGAACGGGTAATGGTAATAAAATCAACCAAATATATCGACGGAATATTTGCGGCGGATAAAGTGGAATTTGAAATAGTTAAAAACTCTTATAAGGGACTTAAAATTCCCACCTCTGCCATTGTAAAAAAAGATTCCAAAGAGGGAATTTATTCGGTTAAAGACGGAGTCTATAAATTTGTTGAGATAAAGGTTTTATACAGGGATAAAAACTATGTTATTATAGAAGACAGAAGCTCGGAATATGTATCCGGCTCGGGTGCAATAGTTTTATACGACCTTGTGGTGACCAATCCCGAAAAGGTAAGAGAGGGAAGCATAGCGGGAGGAGCATTGTAATGCTTGAGAAAAATTATTTTAAGATACTTGAAAATATAGAAAAAGCCTGTATTTCATCAGGAAGAAAAAAAGAAGAAATAGAGTTTGTGGGAGTAACAAAAACTGTTTGTTCAGAGCTTGTTTTAAAATCGATAGACTTAGGCATAAAACATATAGGCGAAAATCGTGTTCAGGAATTCTTATCCAAATACGACGATTATAAAAAAACTGATGTCAAAATGAGCATTATCGGTCATTTGCAGACAAACAAAGTAAAATATATTGCAGATAAAGTAGATATGATTCAGTCGGTGGATTCGGTTAAGCTTGCCTCGGAAATTTCAAAACAGGCAAAAAAGCATAATCGTGTTATAGATGTTCTTGCAGAAATTAACATTGGAGAGGAAGACTCCAAAAGCGGAGTAAGCGAAAATGAAATTCTGCCTCTTTTGGAAAATATCTCCCGAATGGAGAATATAAGAGTTCGGGGAATTATGTCTATTCCGCCTGTTATGACCGATGAAAAAACACAAATTAAATATTTTGAAAAATTATATAAAATTTATATTGACATCGGCGAGAAAAAATTAGATAATATATTTATGGACTTTTTGTCTATGGGGATGTCTTCTGATTATGAGCTTGCAATAAAATGCGGAGCGAATATGGTAAGAATAGGAACATCTCTATACGGAAAAAGATAAAACACGGAGGAAAATGTTATGTCAGATTTTTTCAAAAAAGCAATGGGCTTTATAGGATTACCCATAGAGGACGACGAGGGAACTAACGAAAACGAAAAACTGGAGTTTGATACTGTTGTTAAACCCAAAAGAGAACCAATATCAGAATCCGCTCCTTTAAATCCTAAAAAGAATAAGGTTATCAGTGTTCATACAACAACTCAGCTTAAGGTAGTTGTAAGAACTCCTTTATCATTTGAAAATGCAAAAGATATTGCAGACCATTTAAAAGCAAAAAAACCTGTTGTTGTTAATCTTGAGAATGTTGATGTTCCCATCGCTAAAAGAATTATAGATTTTCTTTCAGGTGCAGTATATGCGGTTGATGGCAATATTCAGAAAATCGCAGATAAAATCTTTCTTATCGCACCCTACAGTGTTGGTATAATCGGCGGAGATATTAAAGATGAGCTTAAAAATAAAATAGTGTTTCCTTACGGTAACTGATAATGCTTTATATTATTGAAGTTATTATTAATGTTTTTCTGTCACTTCTTGAATATTCGGTAATCATAGAATGTGTATGCTCATGGATCCCCGAAATTCAAAAAACGGCGTTTTATTCATTTCTTTATCGGGCAAATGCTGCTTTTTTAAACCCGATAAGAAAGCTTACGGGCAGATATTTTAAAAATCTGCCTTTGGATATTTCTCCGCTTGTGCTCATTTTCATTATCGGGTTTATAAGAAGAATATTATGATAAAAAAAGATACTGTTTTATATTATGCAAAAAACCGGGAAGATGATATGTTTCTTTCCGGTATTTACGATGATTATATAAAAGCATATACAACCTCTAAGAGTATATACTCGGGGTTTATGAGTGAAAGAAAACAGCAAATTTTAAAAAATGCTTTTTCTTCCGAGAAAAATATAAGGCTCTCTTTTTATGGCGGATTTGACCGAGCTGAGAGAAAAATAGCCTGCTTTCATACAGAAGAAGATAATAATTATCCGTATACTGTGTTAAAGGTGTCGGTAAAAGGAAAAGACAAGCTTTCCCACCGAGATTTTCTTGGCGCTTTAATGTCTCTTGGAATTAGGAGAGATATAGTGGGGGATATACTTATAGGAGAAGAAATTCTTATATTTGTTAAATCTGAAATGGCGGATTATATAATCACAAATTTAACCTCGGTTGCAAGAAAGTCGGTGAGCGTTGAAGCATATAGCGGAAATGCTTTTCCTAAGTTAAACGATGGCGTAGATTTTTTTGAAACAGTTGCTTCATTAAGGCTTGATGCAGTTGTATCCTGCGGATTTAATATCGCAAGGGATAAAGCTAAAAAGCTTATTTCACAGGGGCGTTGTTTTGTCAATTCCGAGCCTGTTTTGTCTTGCGATGGAAAACTAAGCGAGGGAGATAAAATCTCAATAAAAGGCTTTGGCAGAATTGTTTTGAAAGAAATAAAAGGACTAAGCAAAAAAGGTCGTATAATATTAAATATCAATAAACAAGCATAAGCCGGTCATAAGAGGCTTGAAAATAAGGGGGATTTTTATGCTTACACCTAATGATATTCAGAATAAAAAATTCAAATCTGCGGTAAGCGGATATAAAAAAGAGGATGTTGAAGACTTCTTAAGCATCGTTGTAAGCGAATTTGATAATCTTTATAAACAGAATATCGCTTTGAATGATAAAATAAATATGTTAACTGATGCCGTAAAACAGTATAAATCTATGGAAACTGCTTTGCAGAATACGATTGTTACAGCGCAGAATGTGTCTGAAGAATTAAAAAGAACCGCACAGTTAAATTCCGAAGCCATGATAAAAGAAGCAGAGCAGGAAGCGGCTTCGATAATTTCAAAGGCAAATGAGCAGGCAACAGAAATGCGTGCAAAATACGATGCTTTAAGACAGGATTTTGATATCTATAAAACTAAAATAAAGACTGTAATCGAAGCTCAGCTTCGTACAATAGACGAATTATCGGAGTAATATATGATTTTATATTTTCTCATAGTTATCGGTATAGTTGCGGCAGATATAATCACCAAATATTTTGCAACAACCGTTATAAAGCTTAATGAAATTGAAATTATAAAGAATGTTTTATACTTTCATTATACCGAAAACAGAGGTGCCGCTTTCGGCATTTTAAAGGATTGCCGTTGGCTTTTTATAACAATAACAATTGCCGTTATAGCAGCTGTTATAATTTATATAATAACAAAAAAACCGCAAAGCAGACTTCTTCTTATAAGTCTTGCTATGATAACAGGCGGAGGAATAGGAAATCTTATCGACAGAATTTCTCTTTCATATGTTGTGGATTTTATTGATTTCAGAATAATAAATTTTCCTGTTTTCAATGTTGCGGATATTTTTGTTTCAATAGGCGCGGCATTGATGTTTATTTATATCATTTTTTTCGAGGAGAAGCATAATGATAAAAAAGATTGTGTTTGAGTCGGAAGAAAGTAAAAGACTTGATAAATTTGTTTTCGAATCGGGAGAGGTTATATCAAGGAGTACAGCCGCTAAAATGATAACAGACGGCAAGGTGCTTGTAAACGGAAAAACCGCAAAACCGTCTGCTTCTTTAGCTTTCGGAGATGTAGTGGAAATTTATCCCGTGGAAAACAAGGAGCTTAAAATTGAAGCGCAACAAATTCCTCTTGATATAGTATACGAAGATAACGATATCATAGTAATAAATAAACCAAAAGGTATGGTTGTTCATCCCGCCTGCGGACACAGTGAGGGAACTTTGGTTAATGCTCTGCTTTCCCATTGCAGGGATTCTCTTTCGGGAATAAACGGAGTTATCCGTCCCGGAATTGTTCACAGAATAGATAAAGATACAAGCGGCCTTATTATAGCCGCCAAAAATGATAAGGCTCATATTTCTCTTGCCGAACAGATAAAAAATCATACTGCATACAGAGAATATATTGCAGTTACGGTTGGTGCGGTAAAAGAGGATGGTACAGTTAATGCACCTATAGGAAGAAATCCTAAAGACCGTAAGAAAATGGCGGTTACAGATAAAAATTCCAAAGAAGCAATAACTCACTATAAAGTGCTGGAGAACTTCAAAGGTTTCAGCCTTGTTGAATGCAGACTTGAAACAGGAAGAACTCACCAGATAAGAGTTCATATGGCTCATATAAGAAAACCGCTTTTAGGAGACGAATTATACGGCGGTAAGGTTAAGGGATATAAAACAGACGGACAAATGCTTCACGCATTTAGACTTACTGTAACCCATCCCCAAACAGGCGAAAGGATGACTTTCGAAACACCTTATCCCGATTATTTTAATAAACTGATAAATCAACTAAGGAAAGGATGATTAAAATGGAAAAAGAAATATTTGAAAACGGTGGTAATAAAACCTTCTGGCATACAACATCACACATTCTTGCACAGGCGGTTAAAAGACTTTATCCTAACACAAAACTTGCAATAGGTCCTGCTACGGATAACGGTTTTTATTACGATTTCGATACCGAAACTCCTTTCACAAATGAAGATTTATCGGCAATCGAAAAAGAAATGAAAAAAATCGTTAAGCATGCTTATCGCATAGAAAGATTTGAGCTTGCGAGAAATGAAGCATTAGAGCTTATGAAGGAGGAGCCTTATAAGGTTGAACTTATAAACGATCTCCCCGAAGATGCTGTTATAAGCTTCTATAAGCAGGATGATTTTACTGACCTCTGTGCAGGTCCTCATCTTGACAAAACTTCTGAAGTAAAAGCATTCAAGCTTTTAAATGTAACAGGTGCCTATTGGAGAGGCGACGAAAAAAATAAAATGCTCCAGAGAATATACGGAATTTCTTTCCCTGTGAAAGAAGACCTTGAAGCATATATTACTCAGCTTGAAGAGGCAAGAAAAAGAGACCACAATAAGCTTGGCAGAGAGTTAGGATATTTTACAACGAGCGAGCTTATAGGTCAGGGACTTCCCATACTTCTTCCAAAGGGTGCAAAAGTAATTCAGCTTATGCAGAGATTCGTAGAAGACGAGGAAGCAAAAAGAGGCTGGCAGTTAACAAAAACTCCTTACATGGCTAAAAGTGACTTATATAAACTTTCAGGACACTGGGATCATTACCAGGACGGTATGTTTGTAATGGGTGATGAAGAAAAAGACAAGGAAGTTTTTGCACTTCGTCCTATGACCTGTCCCTTCCAGTATCAGGCATATCTCTCGCAGATGAGAAGCTACCGTGATTTACCTTTAAGATATAACGAAACTTCAACTCTTTTCAGAAATGAAGCATCGGGCGAAATGCACGGTCTTATCAGAGTAAGACAGTTCACTATCTCAGAAGGACACTTAATGTGTACTCCCGAACAGCTTGAAGAGGAATTTAAAAGCTGTCTTGAGCTTGCTATTTATTGCCTTAAAACATTAGGACTCTATGAAGATGTTTCCTACAGATTTTCACAGTGGGATCCTGAAAACAGAGAAAAATATATCGGCACTGAAGAACAATGGGATGAAGCACAGGGAGTAATGAAGAAAATTCTTGATCATCTTGAAATTCCATATAAAGTGGGCATAGGCGAAGCTGCTTTCTATGGTCCCAAGCTTGATATTCAGATTAAGAATGTATTTGGTAAAGAAGATACATTGATAACAATCCAGATTGACCAGATGCTTGCGGAAAAATTCGGTATGGAATATACAGACTCCGACGGAACAAAGAAAAATCCGTATATCATTCATAGAACCTCTATCGGTTGTTACGAAAGAACACTTGCACTTCTTATTGAAAAATATGCAGGTGCTTTCCCGGCATGGCTCGCACCCGTACAGGTAAGAATTCTTCCTATATCCGAAAAGCATCTTGACTATGCTTACGGACTCAAAAAACAGCTTGAAGAGGCGGGCTTCCGTGTTGAACTCGATTCAAGAAATGAAAAAATCGGATACAAAATCAGAGAAGCACAGCTGGAAAAACTTCCTTATATGCTTATCGCAGGTGATAAGGAAGCTGAGGAAAACTCTGTTTCTGTACGTTCAAGAAAATACCCCGATATGGGCAGTATGTCGATTAATGATTTCATTAATCATCTTGATGAAGAAGTAAAGGAAAGAAAACTTTAAAAGTTTTTAAATTTATGGTTGACTTTTTAATATAAACAATGTATAATTAATATGTTTACAAGTAAGGAGAAGCGCAAATTTTTCACGCAGCTTTTCCGAAGCTATTGCAGTAGCGGAGGGAGGGATTAAAGATGTCAGAAGTAAGAATAAAGGAAAATGAATCTTTGGATAACGCTCTTCGTAGGTTTAAAAGACAGTGCGCAAGATCAGGTGTAATGACAGAAATTAAAAAAAGAGAGCACTATGTAAAACCCAGCGTTAAAAGAAAAAAGAAATCCGAAGCTGCAAGAAAGAGAAAATTTAAATAATCTTTCAACTATTTTGCGAGCAGTATTATCAAGACGTAAAAATTTTATTTTTGCGTCTTTTTTCATTAGAAATGAGGAATATATATGTGTATTAAATTCGGACCGGGCGGAAATCCCGACGGTTTTTATAATAAAGGCTTTAAAGCATCAACCGATATGCCGAAATATTTAAATGAAATTGGTCTTAATGCATATGAATATCAATGCAATAAAGGTGTTAAAATCTCTGAAAAAACCGCAGGTGTATTAAGAAAAAATGCGGAAGAGAACGGGGTGTTTTTATCAATTCATTCCCAGTATTATATAAGCTTGTCGGGAATTGAAAAAGAAAAACGGGATAAAAGCATTGAATATATAATGGAATGCTTAAGAATTGCAGAGGTTATGAATGCGAAAAGAATTGTTGTTCATTCAGGTTCAGCATCAAAAATCTCAAGAGAAGAAGCACTTTTTCTTGCTAAAGATACAATAAAAAGAACTCTTGAAACCGCGAAATCCGAGGGTATAAGCGAAGATATATTAATATGCCCCGAAACTATGGGAAAAATCAATCAGTTAGGAACACTTTCGGAGGTTATTGATATATGTTCGTTAAGCGAACAGTTAATGCCCTGTATCGACTTCGGGCATCTTAATTCAAGAACTTTCGGCGGTTTTAAAACAGCTGAAGATTTTGAAAATGCAATAAACGAAATCGAAAATAATTTAGGCAGCGAAAGAGCAAGAAAATTTCATTGTCATTTTTCCAAAATTGAATATTCAAAAAAAGGCGGAGAGGTAAAGCATCTTACTTTCGAGGATGAAATATACGGTCCATGCTTTGAACCTTTTGGCGATGTTATAATAAAAAAAGATCTTACGCCGGTTATAATATGCGAATCTGCAGGTACTCAGGATATTGATTCCCTTATAATGAAAAATTATGTGGAAGGAAACAGATAATATGAAAAAAATTCTTATAATAAATGGCCCCAATCTTAATATGACCGGAATAAGAGAACCCGAAATATACGGAAATAAAACACTTTCAGATATCAATGATATGATTAGTGAAAAAGCAAGAGAATTAAATGTATCGGTTGAATTTTTCCAGAGTAATCACGAGGGTGAAATTATAGATAAAATTCATTCTGCATATAATGAAAAAGACGGTATTATTATAAATCCCGGTGCGTATTCTCATTATTCTCTTGCTATTGCAGATGCAATAAGAGCGGTAAATATAAAAACCTTTGAAGTGCATATTTCAAATGTTTTTAAAAGAGAATCAATAAGATGCGAAATGGTAACAGCCAATGCCGCAACTGCGGTTATTTCAGGCGCAGGTGCATATTCATACATTCTTGCCCTGGAGGGAATAGTTAATGTATAATGAGATTCTTAAAGCGGAAAAAGCAGATGGTTATCTTGTTTTAAACAACAGCGATATAAGATATTTTTCTGGAATTGTATCTTCGAATATAGCGCTTCTCATAACAGGAAAAGAGTCCTTTGTTTTTTCAGACGGAAGATATAAATACAGAATAGAAGCTCAGAATAAATTTACTCCTGTTGTATGTAAAAGCAGTGCTGTTCTTGCGGCGGTTGAAAAAATAAAAGAGCTTGGATTAAAATGTGTTTTGTGTTCTCCCGAAGATTTTTCACATAAGCTATATCTTGAATGTTTTAAAGATGTTTCCGATAAGCTTTTATTTAAATCTTTTGTCACAAAAGAATTCCGTGCAGTTAAAAGAAAAGATGAAATTGAGAATATAATAAAAGCACAGAGAATTGCCGAAACATCTTTAAAAGAAATATTTCCGCTTATAAAAGAGGGAGTAACAACTGCAGAAATTCAGGCAAAGCTCGATTATGCAATGAATATAAAGGGAAGCGAAGAGCCTGCTTTTCCGACGATCGTATTAACGGGAGAGAAAACAAATGACTGTCACGGAGTTCCCGATAATACAAAAATTTCAGAAAATCAGTTTATTCTTTTTGATTTCGGGGCTACGGTTAATGGTTACAGAAGTGATATGACAAGAACTGTGGTTTATAAAGAGCCTGATTCATATATGGAGAAAATATATAATATTGTTCTTGCCGCTCACGAAAAGGCCGCGGAATTTATAAAAGACGGAGTTTGGGCATCCGAAGCGGATGCTTGTGCAAGAGATTATATAACTAACCAGGGATATGGGGCATTTTTTCTTCATTCTCTCGGTCATGGTGTCGGTCTTGATATACACGAATACCCAACTCTTTCACCCAAAAGCGATGCGGTGTTAAAAGAGGGGATGGCGGTTACGGTCGAACCCGGAATTTATCTTGAAAACAAGTTTGGAATAAGAATAGAAGATACCTATATTGTTGAAAAAAACGGATGTAAATCCATAGCTTTAATGGAAAAAAGTCTTATAAAATTGAAATAATATAAAAAAAGACTTGATTTTTTTGGTAAAATCATTTAAAATATTTTCGATATACTATAATTAGAGAAAGAGGGATTCAAATGATAACAGCAGGCGATTTCAGAAACGGCGTTACATTCGAAGAAGACGGCAATGTTTGCCAGATAGTTGAATTTCAGCATGTAAAACCCGGTAAAGGAGCAGCATTTGTAAGAGCAAAAGTTAGAAATGTAATTACAGGCGGTGTTGTTGAAAAAACATACAGACCTACAGATAAATTCCCCAAGGCTCATGTTGAAAGAAAAGATATGCAGTATTCTTATACTGATGGCGATCTTTTCTATTTCATGGATACTGAAACATACGACCAGATGCCTTTAACAGAAGAACAGCTCGGAGATGCTTTAAAATTCGTTAAAGAAAACGAAATTGTTAAGCTTCTTATATACAAAGGCAATGTGTTCGGTGTTGAACCTCCCAACTTTGTAGAACTCGCTGTAACAGAAACAGAGCCCGGCTTTAAAGGCGATACAACAACAGGTGCACAGAAACCTGCTACTTTAGAAACCGGCGCAACAATCAATGTTCCTTTATTCATTGATATCGGCGATGTTATAAGAGTTGATACAAGAACCGGAACATATATGGAAAGAGCTTAATATTGTTTAAAAATCTGCCTTTAAAGCAGATTTTTGAATTTAGAAAACAAATAAATTATAAAAGGAGTAAACAAATTATGGAAACAATAGGCGAAAAAGTATCATATTTAAAAGGACTTTGCGAAGGTCTCGAAATTTCTGACGATAAAGAAGGAAAAATAATAAAAGGTATACTCGATGTTCTTGCTGATATCAGTATTGCAATCGAAGATATCGAAGATGATGTTTTTGAATTAAACGAACTCGCAGACGAACTCGATGAAGACTTAGGAACTCTCGAAGAAGATTTCTATGGTGAAGAATGCAGCTGCTGTGATTGCGATTGCGATTGTGACTGCGACGAAGATGATGAATTTTATGAAATAATCTGTGATAAATGCGGCGAATCTATCTATCTTGAAGATTCCGAAATTTTTGAAGACGGAGTTATCTGCCCCGAATGCGGCGAAAAAATTGATGTCGACTTCGACGATGCAGAAGAATAATTTATATGGCAGACAATCAGCATAACATTCGTAATTTTTCCATTATCGCTCATATCGACCATGGTAAGTCCACTTTGGCGGACAGACTCCTCGAAATGACAGGCGGTGTGGAACAAAGAGATTTAAAGGAACAGCTTCTTGATAATATGGAGCTTGAGCGTGAACGCGGTATAACAATAAAGGCAAGAGCAGTTCGTCTTAACTATAAAGCTAAAGACGGTAACGATTATGTTCTTAACCTTATTGATACTCCGGGTCATGTTGACTTCAATTACGAGGTTTCGAGAAGTCTTGCTGCCTGTGAAGGTGCAATTTTAGTTGTAGATGCTTCACAGGGGATTGAGGCACAAACTCTTGCAAACACCTATTTAGCGGCAGATGCAGGGTTGGAGATTGTTCCTGTTGTAAACAAAATAGACCTTCCGGGTGCGCAACCCGATATGGTTAAAAAAGAAATCGAAGATGTTATAGGAATCGAAGCGGAGGAAGCTCCGCTCGTTTCCGCTAAAATGGGAATTGGAATAGACAGTGTTCTTGAAGAAATTGTCAATAAAATTCCTGCACCATCGGGTGACCCTGAAAAGCCTTTTAAAGCTCTTATATTTGATTCTTACTATGATTCTTATAAAGGGGTTATTATTTTCGTGCGCGTTTTTGACGGCAGTCTTAAAACGGGAGATACTATAAGGCTTATGAATACGGGTAAAGAATTTACCGTAACCGAAGTCGGTTATTTAACATCTGATATCCCCTATAATTCGGGACTTCTTTCTGCAGGTGAAGTTGGATATATCGCGGCAAGTATAAAGAATGTTCAAGATACCCGTGTGGGTGATACCGTAACCTTATCGAATAACAGAGCAGCTGAGCCTTGCCCCGGTTATAAGAAAGCTAATTCCATGGTTTTTTGTGGAATTTATCCGGCAGACGGCTCAAGATATAACGAGCTTCGGGATGCTTTGGAAAAATTGCAGTTAAATGACGCGGCATTAACTTTTGAGGCTGAAACCTCAATCGCCCTCGGCTTTGGATTCAGATGTGGTTTCTTAGGACTTCTCCATATGGAAATCATACAGGAAAGAATAGAAAGAGAATATAATCTCGATATCGTTACAACTGCACCGAGTGTTATATATAAAATAACAAAAACAAACGGTGATAAGCTTGATATAGCTAATCCTACAAATCTTCCTCCTGCGGCAGAAATCGCAGAAATGGAAGAGCCGTATGTTGATGCAACAATACTTACTCCCTCTGAATTTGTAGGGAATATAATGGAGCTTTGTCAGGAAAGACGCGGCAATTATATCGACCTTAAATATATAGACGATAAAAGAACGCAGCTTCATTATCAGTTACCGCTTAATGAGATTATCTATGACTTTTTCGATGCGTTAAAATCCCGCACAAGAGGATATGCGTCCTTCGACTATGAGCTTTGCGGATATAAACCGTCAAAGCTTGTAAAACTGGATATTCTTTTAAATGGTGATGTTGTGGATGCACTTTCGTTTATAGTGCATCAGGAAAAAGCCTATGCCAGAGGCAGAAAAATGGCTGAAAAATTAAAAGAAGTAATTCCCAGACAGCTTTTCGAAATTCCCATTCAGGCATCTGTGGGAAATAAAGTTATCGCTAGGGAAACCGTAAGAGCAATGCGTAAGGATGTGCTTGCAAAATGCTACGGCGGTGATATAACAAGAAAGAAAAAGCTTCTTGAAAAACAGAAGGAAGGTAAGAAAAGAATGCGTCAGGTAGGAACGGTCGAACTGCCGTCTGAAGCATTTATGTCGGTATTAAAGCTATGAGTATCGGCGTGTATGTTCATATACCTTTCTGTGTTAAGAAGTGTCTTTATTGTGATTTTACATCCTTTGAAAAGGGTAATCACAGTGAGTATTTTAAGTTTCTTTTAAAAGAAGCAGAAATGTATAAAGATATACTGTCGGTTGAAAAAGCCGACAGTATTTTTATAGGCGGAGGAACACCTTCCTCTGTGGATGCCGGTTATATATCGCAAATACTAAAAAAAATCAATACTTCTGCGGATGCCGAAATAACAATAGAGGCAAATCCGGGAACTCTGACTTCCGAAAAGTTAAAAATATATAAAGACAGCGGTATTAACCGTATAAGCATAGGTCTGCAGTCCGCAAATGATAATGAATTAAAAGCGCTTGGAAGAATACACGATTTTGATACATTCCTGAAATCATATGAGCTTGCAGTAAATGAAGGGTTTTCCAATATAAACATCGATTTGATGTTTGGAATACCAAATCAGACTGTTGAAAGCTTTTCGAAAACGCTTTGTGAGGTTTACAGCCTTAATCCAACTCATATTTCCTGCTATTCTCTTATAGTCGAAGAGGGAACTCCTTTTTATAATATGGAGCTTAATCTGCCTTCGGAAGAGGAAGAACGCAGGATGTATAAAATGATTGTTGAAAACAATAAAGGCTACCAAAGATACGAAATCTCAAACTTTGCAAAAGACGGGTTTGAAAGTAAACATAATCTTAAATACTGGCAGCTTGAAGAATTTTTAGGGCTTGGTCTGTCGGCGTATTCTTTTGTTAATCGCGAAAGGTTTAATAATTATTCGGATTTTAAAAGCTATTATAACGCTTTATCTAATAATATTCTGCCGATAGAAACAAGAGAAAAAGAAACCAAAGAAGAGCTTATTAAGGACTATATA
>JAZOOC010000008.1:0-3833 GCA_045654825.1 Clostridia bacterium
ATATGAAAGAATTATGGAACTCAAAAAAGAAGTTGAAGCAGCAGGTCTTGAGCTTTCTGTTATAGAAAGTGTTCCTGTTCACGAGGATATTAAAACAGGAGACGGAGACAGAGACAGATATATCGCTAACTACTGCGAAACATTAAGAAACCTTGCAAAAGCAGGTATCTATTGTGTATGCTACAACTTTATGCCTGTTTTTGACTGGACAAGAAGTGATCTTAAACATCAGCTTGAAGACGGTTCAAATGCTTTAAGCTATGCTGAAGAAACTGTACTTAATATGAACCCCTTAACAGGTGAATTATCATTACCCGGTTGGGATGCAAGTTATACAAAAGACGGAATGCGTGCTTTACTTGAAAAATATAAAAATATCTCTGAAGAAGATTTATGGAATAACCTTAAATATTTCCTCGACAGAGTTATAAAAGTTGCAGAGGAAGTTAAAGTTAAAATGGCTATACATCCGGACGATCCTCCCTGGAGCATTTTTGGACTTCCAAGAATCATTACAAACAAAGCTAATCTTGAAAGATTCTTAAAATTGTACGACAGCAAATATAACGGCCTTACTCTTTGCAGCGGCTCTCTCGGTGTTGACCCCAATAACGATATGGTTGATTTGGTTAATTCTTTTGCAGACAGAATTCATTTTGCTCATATAAGAAATATCAAAATTACCGGTGAAAGATGCTTTGAAGAAGCTGCTCATAAAACAGAATGTGGTTCTCTCGACATCTTTGGTATAATAAAAGCTTATCACGACAACGGTTTTGATGGCTTTATCCGTCCTGACCACGGAAGAATGACTTGGGGCGAAACCGGAAGACCCGGCTACGGCTTGTACGACAGAGCTTTAGGAGCTGTTTATATCAATGGTATCTGGGAAGCTTTAGAAAAAACAAAATAATAATTCGCATAAAAAAAATTGGTATCGTACGATACCAATTTTTTTGCTCAATTTTAAACATTAAATCTGAAAAGAATTATATCTCCGTCTTTAACAACATATTCCTTTCCTTCGGAACGCACAAGACCTTTTTCTTTAGCAGCCGTCATACTTCCGTTTGCTATAAGGTCATCGTATGCGATAACTTCGGCTCTTATAAATCCTCTTTCAAAGTCCGAGTGGATTTTTCCTGCTGCCTGAGGAGCTTTTGTGCCTTTGGTTATTGTCCAGGCTCTTGATTCAGGCTCGCCTGCAGTGAGATAGCTGATTAATCCAAGCAGGGAATAGCTTGCTTTTATCAGTCGGTCAAGACCTGAGCCTTCAATACCGAGTTCGTCAAGGAAAGCATCTCTTTCATCATCTTCAAGTTCTGCAATTTCAGACTCTATTTTTGCAGAAATGGGAAGTACTTTTGAGCCTTCCTTATCTGCAATTTCTTTTACCATATTAACATATTCGTTGTTGTCTATGCCGTCCATAAAAGCTTCTTCTGATACATTTGCGGCATATATAACCGGCTTTGAAGTAAGGAACGCAACTTCTTTTAAAATTTCCTTTTCTTCATCGGAAAATTCTAAAGAACGCACACAGATTTCGTCTTCTAAAGCCTGCTTGATTCTTTCAAATAAATCAATTTCAGCCTGATATTTTTTATCGCCTTTAAGAAGCTTTCTTGATTTATCAAGTCTTTTTTCAACAATTTCAAGGTCAGATAATATAAGTTCAAGATTAATTGTTTCAATATCGGAAGCAGGATTTATTTTTCCGTCAACATGAACTATATTTCCGTCATCAAAGCAACGGACAACATGAATGATTGCATCAACTTCTCTTATATGAGAAAGGAATTTGTTTCCCAATCCTTCGCCTTTTGATGCACCTTTAACAAGACCGGCTATATCAACAAATTCAATAACAGCATATGTTGTCTTTTTAGAGTCATACATTTTTGTTAAAACTTCCAGTCTTTCATCAGGAACGGTTACAACACCAACATTAGGCTCAATTGTACAGAATGGATAGTTTGCCGCTTCTGCACCCGCCTTTGTAATAGCATTAAAAAGTGTGCTTTTTCCGACATTTGGAAGTCCTACTATACCTAATTTCATTTATTTATCATCCTTTATAATTAATAAGCTTTACCCCAGTATACAAGTGATTTAGCTTTTTTGCCGCAGCAGATACATTTATCTGAAAGTTCTTCCTGTTCAAATGGCATACATCTTGAAGTAGCGGTTGTATCCTCTTTGATTTTTTCTTCACATTCACGGTCGCCGCACCACATAGCTTTTACAAAACCGGGTTTAGTTGCAATTGTTTCTTTGAATGTTTCATAATCGGTTACAGAGCTTGTGGTTGTTTCTCTGTTTTCTAAAGCTTTTTTGTATAAAGAATTCTGAATATCTTCAAGTAATTCTGAAAGTTTAGTTTCTATTTCATCAAGAGCAACTGTGATTTTTTCTCTTGTATCTCTTCTTACGAGAACGCAAACTCCGTTTTCAAGGTCTTTAGGACCGATTTCGAGTCTTACAGGAATACCTTTCATTTCATATTCAGAGAATTTCCAGCCGGGAGATTTATCGCTTGCATCCATCTTAACTCTGAATTTATCTGAGAGTCTTTCTTTGATTTCAGTAGCAGCTTCCAAAACACCGCCTTTGTGCATAGCGATAGGAATTATCATAAGCTGAGTAGGTGCAATTTTCGGAGGTAATACAAGACCGCTGTTATCACCGTGAACCATAATTATAGCACCGATAATTCTTGTAGACATACCCCATGAAGTCTGGAATACATTTTTCTGCTGATTGTTTTTGTCTGTATATTCAATTCCGAACGCTTTTGCAAAACCGTCACCAAAATTATGGGAAGTTCCTGACTGTAAAGCTTTACCATCGTGCATGAGGCTTTCTATTGTGTATGTAGCAATAGCACCGGCAAATTTTTCTTTGTCTGTTTTTCTGCCTTTAACAACAGGGATTGCAAGATATTCTTCACAGAAATCTGCATAAACATTAAGCATTTTTAATGTTTCTTCCTGAGCTTCTTCGGCAGTTGCGTGAGCGGTGTGTCCTTCCTGCCATAAAAATTCTGCAGAACGAAGGAAAGGACGGGTTGTTTTTTCCCATCTTACAACCGAACACCACTGATTATATAATTTAGGTAAATCTCTGTGTGACTGAATTATATTTTTATAATGGTCGCAGAAAACTGTTTCTGAAGTAGGTCTTACACATAATCTCTCAGCAAGTTTTTCCTGTCCGCCGTGTGTTACCCATGCAACCTCGGGAGCAAAACCCTCAACATGGTCTTTTTCTTTCTGCAAAAGACCTTCGGGAATGAACATAGGCATATAAACATTTTCGTGACCTGTTTCTTTAAATTTCTGATTGAGAACACTCTGGATGTTTTCCCATATTGCATAAGCATATGGTCTGTAAATACAGCAACCTTTAACCGAAGTGTAGGCAATAAGGTCGGCTTTTTTTACTATATCTGTATACCACTGGGCAAAGTCAACATCCATAGAAGTTATTTCTTCAACGAATTTATTTTCTTTAGACATTAATATCATCCTTTCTATCCATCTTTATATGATAAAATAAAAACAGATTTATGTCAATACAAAACAGGAAATAATTTAAAAAACAGATGGTTTTTTGTTGACAATTATATTTTAGTATGTTATTATGTAAAAGATGTGGCCCATTGGTCAAGTGGTCAAGACGTCAGCCTCTCACGCTGAAATCAGGAGTTCGACTCTCCTATGGGTCACCAGTTATTTAAAGCCGTCTATGCGGCTTTTCTTTATATTCAGAGGTGTAATAATGAAAATTATTGCTCATGTATATACCGATTTCAAAGAAAAATTCGGCATACC
>JAZOOC010000009.1:0-15156 GCA_045654825.1 Clostridia bacterium
ATGTCAAACAGTATTTATACTATTGAAAAGATAAAAGATATAGTTAAACCTATTGCTGATAAGTATAATGCAGAGTCAATATACTTGTTTGGTTCATATGCCCGAGGAGAGGCAAATGAAAATAGTGATTTAGACTTTTTAGTTTTCGGCGGTGCTAATTTCAAATTGACTAATATTTTCGCATTGGCTGAGGATTTAAGAACTGCATTTCAAAGACCGGTTGATGTTTTTGAAATCAGTGAGATAAACGCAAACAGTGATTTTTATTCAACGGTTATGAATGAGAGGTTATATGTGGCATGAAGTATTCTGATAAACAGCGTATTCAAAAAATATTCGAATATACTGAAAACTCTTAACTCATATTGACAAAAATGATATCACAAAAGAAATGCTGATTAATGATTATGCTTTACAGTGGTTGGTTACTACACCATTATATAACATTGGCGAACAAGTATATGCTCTGTCTGATGAATATAAAACAACGCACAGTGATATACCATGGTCTATGATATCCGGACTTAGACATAGATTAGTTCACGATTATGACAGCACTAACTGGAATATAATTTCTGATGTAGTGTTTGATGAATTACCGATACTTTTAAAGCAATTAAAAATACTTATTTAAAGTTATAAACTACAAAATGCACCGCAGAAAATTTTCTGCGGTGCATTAATTTATTTTGTACCGAATATTCTGTCGCCGGCGTCGCCGAGACCGGGAACAATATAACCATTTTCGTTAAGGCATTCATCAACATTTGCACAGTAAATCTGAACATCGGGATGAGCCTCGGTTAACGCTTTTATTCCCTCGGGTGCGGCTATAAGACATAAGAATTTAATATTCTCTCCGCCGTAAGATTTTATCTGGGTTATTGCATCTATTGCGGAACCTCCTGTCGCGAGCATAGGGTCGACAACAACGATAAGTCTGTCGCCTATATCAGAAGGAAGTTTGCAATAATACTCGTGAGGCATAAGTGTTTCTTCATCGCGATACATTCCTATATGCCCGACTTTTGCGGTAGGAACAAGATTAACAATTCCGTTTACCATTCCCAGTCCTGCACGAAGAATGGGAACAACCGCAATCTTTTTGCCGCTTATTACTTTCTGAACAGTTTTTTTAATGGGAGTTTCTATTTCGATATCTTCTAAAGGAAGGTCTCTTAATGCTTCATAACACATAAGCATTGTGATTTCTTCAACTGATTCACGAAACTCTTTATTTGAAGTGTTCTTATCACGAAGGATTGTAGTTTTATGTTGTATAAGAGGGTGATCAAACACCGTAACCATTTTCATTTTATTCTCCTATTCTTTAGATAATGTAATATTAACGATTATACCGAGAATAAGGGCACAAGCGATAGAAGTAAGTGTAACCTTGCCGATAGACATTGCAAGACCGCCGATACCTGCAATAAGAATTACAGAAGCAGTAAAGAGATTTTTATTTTCCTCAAGGTTAACCTTCTGAAGCATTTTAAGACCTGATACTGCAATAAATCCATAAAGAGTCATACAAACGCCGCCCATAACGCATCCGGGAATAGAATCAAGGAATGCTACAAAGGGAGAAACGAAAGAAACAAGAATTGCCATAATTGCAGCTGTAAGTATTGTATAAACAGAAGCATTCTTTGTTATAGCAACACAACCTACAGATTCGCCGTATGTAGTATTGGGGCATCCGCCGAAAATTGCACCTACAAAAGAACCGATACCATCACCTAAAAGTGTTCTGTGAAGACCGGGCTCTTCAAGAAGCTCTTTTTCAATAATTGTAGATAAGTTTTTATGGTCTGCAATATGCTCTGCAAAAACAACAAATGCAACGGGAACATATGCAACTGCAATTGTTGCAACATATGTCCAGTTAAATTCAGCTGCTCCTTTAATTGCTTCAAGGAAAGTGTATTCGGGAACTGCAATAAATGTTGATAATGTAACACCGTTTGCAACAAGAGCTTTAAAGGGAGCAAAATCAATAATCATAAGGTCAGCATTACCTGTGCTGATACCTATTGCAGTAAAGATTGCAGCTACAACATAGCCTGCAAGAATACCTATAATAAAGGGGATAAGCTTTGCCATCTTTTTGCCGTAAGTAGAACAGATAATAACTACAAAAAGTGTAACCATTGCGCAGATAAATGATACCCAGATATTAGGTGTCATAACAAAGGCAGAACCATCTGCATTTTTAGCGCCGTATGAGAAAATATCGTTAACAGCTGCACTTGCAAGTGAAAGACCGATTATAGCAACAGTTGGTCCGATAACAACCGGAGGCATAAGCTTGTTAATCCAGTTTACGCCGGCCACTTTAACAACAATTGCAATAACAACATAAACAAGGCCTGCAAATAATGCACCCATAATAAGTCCGAGATAGCCGAGTGACATTGAAACGCCGCCTGCAAATGCTGCAACCATGGAGCCGATGAATGCAAATGATGAACCTAAGAAAACAGGGCTTTTGAACTTTGTAAACAAAAGATAAACGATTGTGCCTACACCTGCTCCGAAAAGAGCTGCTGATGCAGTCATTTCATTTCCAACGATTGCGGGAACAGCTATTGTTGCCGCCATAATTGCAAGAAGCTGTTGGAAAGCAAAGATCAGTAATTGTCCGAATTTGGGTTTGTCGCTAACGCCGTAGATAAGTTTCATATTGTTTTATCCTCCATTTTCTTCAAAAAAACCGACTTTCTCGTGGGAAAAAGCCGGTTAATTTTGAAAGTACGTTATTTAAGCTGAGATAAATAAAAAACATATATTTTTAACTTTCGCAGCTTAATTTTAATATACCAAATTCGACAATATTTGTCAACCCAAATCTTTCAAAAGATTTTGATTCTGGAGTCTTAATTTATCCGATATCATTGCTATAAATTCAGAATTGGTCGGCTTGCCCTTATTTGACTGGATTGTATAGCCGAAAATACTCTGAATTGTTTCTTCGTCTCCGCGATTCCATGCAACTTCTATTGCGTGGCGGATTGCTCTTTCAACTCTTGGCGAGGTGGTGGAAAAATCTTTTGCAACCTGCGGATATAGCTCTTTTGTTACCGAATTTATAATATCTTTATCGATAATTGCTTTAATAATAGCTCTTCTTAAATACTGATAACCTTTAATGTGAGCAGGAACTCCCACCTTATGAATAATCTTGGTTACTTTGTTTTCGATAATATCCTCCACTTTATTTGAACGAAAACCAAATTCATCCGCAGGGTCGTCTTTAAGCTCAAAAATTTCTGATTTGTTTCTCTCTCTTATAAGCTCTTTAACTATTCTTAAAAGCTGTGAGGGAATACACGGCTTTGCGAAAAAATAACTTGCTCCGTATTCCATCGTCTTTTTTATAATAGTATCGTTGGTTACGGCAGAGGTTACAATTATAAGAGGAAGATTTCCGTAAAACTCGTTTGAAATATCCTCCAGGATTTCTATTCCGTCCGCAAAAGGCAGAACAACATCTGTTACAAGAACATCGGGATTGGTGTTTCTTATATACTCAACAACCTGCCTGCCATCCGAAACCATTCCCGCAACTTCAAATCCCTCTTCATTTCTTACAGCTCTTACGAAATCACTCTTAAACTGACTGTTTCCGTCTGCCACAAGAATTGTTATTTTCTTATCTTTCATCTTTCTTATCTCCTTTTAATTTCCATTTATTTCCATTATAAACCATAAAACAGAAATTTTCAAGAGAAAATTTACAAATTTTGGAAAAACTATTCGACAATTTTTTTAAGTTTTGCAAAGGATGCCATAAGAGTTTTTTTGCCTGCGGTGTCGAATTCTATTTCCACTTTTATATCGTTGCCCAGCTTAACACAGGATAAAATTGTTCCTTTACCGAATTTAATATGACTTACTCTGTCCCCCTCGTTAAGCTCGGGAATAGGTTCTTTTTTCATAACCGAAGAAGCGCTCATTGATGCAGGTCTTGGCGGTATTACAGGTTTTGACCAGGCGGGTCTTTCAGATACAAAGGTTTGTTTTCTCTGAGGCATTTCCTTATTTATATATTCGGGAGGAATTTCCTCCATAAATCTGGATATTCTCGAAAAAGAGGTCATGCCAAACAATGTACGCTGAACGGTTGCGGTTATTGTGAGTTCTTTTTTTGCTCTTGTTACCGCAACATACATAAGGCGCCTTTCTTCTTCAAGGTCGTCTATCGAAGCAGATGAACGCTGGGAGGGGAAAATCCCCTCTTCAAGACCTGCTAAAAATACATACTTGAATTCAAGACCCTTTGAAGAATGGATAGTCATTAAAACTACTGCATCTTCATTGTTATCATAGTTATCTATATCTGAAAGAAGTGCCATATTTTCCAAAAATGCTTCTATACCGCCCTCTTCTCCCGAATTTTTAAATTCCACTGCCATAGAAACAAGTTCCTTTACGTTATCTGCCCTTGTTCTTGATTCGATGGTATTTTCGAGGATGAGTGCATCGAGATAACCCGAGCCGTAAACTGCAGTTCTTACAAAGCTTTCAACATCATCGCCGCATTCTTTGAAATCTTCAATAAGACGAACAAAATTTAAAACTTCTTTTCTGTATCTTAAAAGAGCGGGATAATTATCTATATCCGACAAAACATCGAATACAGAACGGTTTTCCTCCAAAGCTATTGCTTCAAGTCTTTCCACCGCAGTTTTTCCTATTCCCCTTTTAGGCTCGTTTATAATTCTTTTAAGGCTTAAATCGTCGTTATGGTTATATGCAAGACGCATATAAGCAACTATATCTTTTATTTCCTTTCTATCGAAGAAACGGGTACCGCCCACAACTCTGTGCGGAATTGCATTTTTGAGGAATATTTCTTCTATAAGACGGGATTGGGCATTCATTCGGTAAAGCACTGCAATATCCGAATAGCTTGCACCGTTATCTATAAGCTTTTCAATTTCCGAGCCGATTTTTAAAGCTTCCTCTCTTTCGTTTTCCGAAAGAACGAATTTTAATTTCTCTCCCGTATTATCGGCGGTCCAGAGTTTTTTATCTTTTCTTCTTCTGTTGTTTTTTATGATTGCATTTGCGGTTTCCAGTATATTTGCGGTTGAACGGTAATTCTGCTCAAGCTTGAAAACCTTACAATCCTTAAACTGTTTTTCAAAAGACAGTATATTTTCTATATCCGCACCTCGAAAACGGTATATACTCTGGTCATCATCACCCACAACACATATATTACCGCTTTTTTCCGAAAGCATTGATATAAACATATACTGAATTTTTGAGGTATCCTGATACTCATCCACTATGATATATTTGAATCTTTCCTGCCATTTTAAAAGCACATCGGGATATTTTTTGAAAAGCTCCACAGTCATATATAAAATATCATCAAAATCGAGTGCATTATACTGCTTTAATTTTTTCTGATAAAGAGCATAAATCTTCGCAATAATTCCTGAAGAATCGCCCTCGAAACTGTCTGCAAGCGCTTCTTTTGGGGATATGTATTTATCCTTGAAGGAAGAAATTCTCGACATAATTGTTTTATGGGAAAGAATTTTATCGTCTATATTATACTCGTCCATACAGTCTTTTATAAGAGTTTTGGAGTCCTGTGTATCATATATTGCAAAGGATGAACCAAAACCGAGTTTATCTATATCCTGTCTTAAAATTCTTACGCAGGCTGAATGGAAAGTGGAAATCCACATAGACTGTGCCACTCTGCCTATCTGCGCTTCTATTCTTTCTTTCATTTCCCCTGCCGCTTTATTGGTAAAGGTTATTGCAAGTATTTCGTAAGGGCTTACAGGATTATGATACAGATAGCTTATTTCGGCAAAACCTGGATTATCTTTATTTTTTATAAGCTCCGAAAGACCTTCCTCGGTTAAATTTGCGGGGAGATAGTCTGTATTATAGGCATCGCCGTATTTAACCATATAGGCTATCCTTGAAGTAACTGTGGTTGTTTTTCCGCTTCCTGCGCCTGCAAGAATTAAAAGAGGTCCGTTTACGCTAAACGCCACCTCTCTCTGAACATCATTAAGATAAGAAAATTTTCGCTGAAGTATTTCTTTTTTTATTTGGGTAAATTTTTCAAGCATTATTCTATTCCTTTACAGAGTTTTTAGAAAAGCCTGATGCTTTTCCGAAATGAAAACGGGAATATCGAGTTCCCCTGTTAATTTATCATAAAGCATATCAAGCACAATGGTTTCGGTTTCAAAGTGACCCGCTTCTACAAAAGAAACACCAAGTTCTTCTGCATAGAGTGCGGCGTGATGCTTAACCTCTCCTGTTACAAAAGCTTCTGCTCCGTTTTCAGCGGCAAGAGTATAAAAATCCGAGCCTGCTCCCGAGCATAAAGCTACTGTTTTTATGACTTTATCTTCGGTGCCCGAAAATTTAACCGCCTCACAGTTCAAGTTTTTCTTTACAAGATATGCAAATTCTCTCATTGTCATCGAACGGGGAAGAGTTCCTATACGGCAGATTGCTCCCTCACCGTCCTCAGAAAGCTCGGTAATATCAATAAGTCCAAGTCTTTCCGCAAGGCAGTCGTTAACTCCGCCCTCGGCTTTATCTAAATTGGTATGCGCACAGAAAAAGCTTATATCCGAAGAAATAAGGTTTATTATCATATCAGATACAGGCTCTCCCGAAACCACTCTTTTAAGAGGCTCCAAAATCAACGGATGATGAGTTAAAATGAGGTTGCATCCAAGAGTTTCCGCCTCGGCGATAACATCCGAGGTTAAATCGAGAGCAAGAAGAACACTTGAAACCATTTTTTCTCTGTTCCCCACCTGAAGTCCCACATTATCCCATTTTTCCTTAAGATATGAGGGGGCTGTTTTCTCCATTAATTCTTCGATATCTCTGATTTTAACCATAAAAGTTCCTCCAGAAGATTATTTATATATTCTGCCTGTTTTTCCTGTATTTCCTGTGCAAGAGTGATATTTTCCTTTATTTTTAAAAGCTTATTTTCAAATTGTGCGATATATTTATCAACTATTAAGGGATCGGTATATTTTAGCGAAAGAAGATTCCCTGTATGATAAAAAATTTCTTTTTCATATGCGGGCTGCTTTTTGGGTACAACATATAAAATATTATATAATTTCCCTTTTTCTTCACAAAGCGCCTCATATTCAATAAAATATCCGTTTGATAAAAGATATCTTCTTAAATCCTCTTTTGAATTCATCGGCTGGAGTATATATCTCTTTACAGTTTTTGAAAGAGGGGGATTTTCTTGAAGAATTTCAGAAATCAAAATTCCGCCCATCCCCGCAAGAACAACCGTATCGGCTTCGTTTTCAGAAATAACCTCGATGCCGCTTCCCAGTCTTAATTCAATTTTATCTGATAAATTTGCTCTTTTTACATTTTTAGAGGCTTTTTTAAGAGGTCCCTCATTCACATCCGAAGCAATAACCTTTTTTGCAGTATTTGTTTTTATTGCTTCAATGGCAAGATAAGCGTGATCGCAGCCTGCGTCAAGCAGGGTATCTGAATTTTCCGCCATTTTAAGAATGGTATTGAGACGGTTTCCCAAAATCATAATTTTTCCACCAATACATTATCCATCATACTTGATGCTTCTATTATACTCGGCATAGCCGTATCTTCTTTTGTTACTTTCGCAGAAGAAACAGATCCTGCAAGCTTTAACATTTTAAAACAATCTGCATTGTTTTTAAGTCCGTATATAATACCGGCAAGAAAGCTGTCGCCTGCGCCTGTTGTGTTTTTAACTTCTACTTCAGGGGGAGTCATTTTGAATGTTCCCTCCTCTGTTACCATAAGAGCGCCGTCTTTTCCAAGTGTTGCAATCGCAATTGCCACTCCTTTTTTATGTATATCGAAAAGAACCTCTTCAATATCTTTTAAATTTTCAAGCTTTCTACCCGCATATTCCGAAAGCTCGTCTATATTGGGAGAGATAAGATAGGGCTTTTCGGAAATTCCGCTTCTTAAAGCCTCGCCTGCAACATCCAAAAGCACTTTTTTGCCCGAAAGGTTTGCCATTCTTATAAAGGTATTATAAATATCGGTATCCATTCCCTCTCTTGTGCTTCCTGCAATAACCACATACTCCGCTTCCGGAAGATGTCTTTTATACAAACTTACAAGACCCTCAAACTCTTCCTCAGAAACATTCTTTGCTATTTCGTTTATATCGGTTGAGGTATAATTTTCAACATCCGCAATTTTAACATTGAAACGAACTTCCGCCTCGGTTTCAACAAATTCATATTTTACATTTTCAACATCTAAAAGTGTTTTGAAAAGAGGCCCTAAATATCCTCCGCAAAAACCGAGTGCGATATTATCAACCGAAAGAGTTGTGAGCATTCTTGACACATTTATTCCCTTGCTTCCGGGAAGAAGAACACTTTTTTTCGCGTAATTTATGCCGTCGGGTAAAAGCCCCTCAACAACATAGCTTTTATCCAGACTGGGACTTAAAGTTAGTGTAATAATCATAGTGTTTGTCCTTTCAGATTCCAAAGCATTTTTTAGCATTGTTATATGTTATTTCCGCTGCCTCATAAACTGTTATTCCCCTTAATTCAGCTACCATTTCAAGAGTATGGATAAGATTTAGCGAGCTGTTTCTCTCTCCTCTTTTAGGAACAGGAGAAAGATACGGACAGTCGGTTTCGATTAAAATGCGGTCAGCAGGGATATATGCCGCCGAGTCTTTTACATTTGTTGCGTTTTTATAGGTAACAACTCCCGAAAAGGAAATATAATATCCCAAATCAAGAGCAATTTTTGCGGTCTCTTTACTTCCCGAAAAGCAATGATAAACTCCTGTTGCTTTTGAGCTTTTCAAAATATCAAGAGTATCTTTAACCGCTTCTCTTTCGTGAATTATAACGGGGAGCTTAAGCTCTTCTGCAAGGGATAAATGGTTTGCAAATTCTTTTTTCTGTATATCTCTCGGTGAATTATCGTAGTGATAATCGAGTCCCGTTTCCCCGATTGCGATTATTCTTTCTTTTTGGGTAAGCTTTTTAAGCTCGTCATAGTCGGACGGCTTAATATCTTTGGAATCGTGGGGATGAACCCCCACGGCTCCGTATATAAAAGGATATTTTGAAGCAATTTCTGCTGTTTTATATGACGAGGGCATATCATAGCTTACATTCATTATAAGCTCGACACCGCTTTTATAAACATCGTTAAGAAGTGTTTCTCTGTCGTTATCAAATGCCTCATCGTTATAATGTGCGTGAGAATCAAAAAGCTTTAGCATACTTCACTTCCCGACGGTAAATCTCCGTTATGAAGAAGTATTTCAAGGTTATCTCCCTCTGCTACCGAAAGAATCATACCCTCGGATTTAATTCCGCGAAGCATTCTCGGTTTTAAGTTTGCGATTATTATAACCTTTTTACCGATAAGCTCTTCGGGTTTATAATATTTTGCTATACCTGAAAGAATTGTTCTTTCCTTTCCGCCTACATCAAGGGTGAAATTTAAAAGCTTATCTGCTTTTTCAACCTTTTGGCAGTCTTTAACATATGCAAGTCTTAAATCGAGCTTTTCAAAATCAGAAAATTCGATTTCATCTTTAAAGGTTATTTCGGGGATATTTTCTTCTGCTTTAGCTTCAAGCTCTGCTTCTATTTCTTCGAGAACTTTTTTCTCGTCAAGTCTTGCAAACAAGGGCTCTGCAACTCCCACACTGTCCCCTGCTTTTATACCGCCGAAGGACTGAACACTTTCCCATGTATTTAAAGAAGAATTAATCTGCTTTAAGATATTTTCGCTCGTTTCGGGCATAAAGGAAGACAGAAGAACAGCGCTTATTCTTATGGTTTCTATAAGATTATACATAACCGAAGCAAGCTTTTCTTTATCCTCTTCGTTTTTAGCAAGTACCCAGGGTGCAGTTTCGTCTATATATTTATTACTTCTTCTTAAAAGGGTGAATATTTCGTTTACGGCATCGCTTACTTTATATTCGTCCATTTTTTCTTTTACAACCGAAACTGTTTTTAATGCGGTTTCTTTTAAATCCTTTGCAAATTCATCATCTGCGCCGGGAGCGGGGATAACTCCGCCGAAATATTTTGTAACCATTGAAACAGTACGGTTTACAAGGTTTCCTAAAGTATTTGCAAGCTCGGAATTAAATCTTGTTACTATATTTTCATAGCTTATTGTTCCGTCCTGCGCATAGGGCATTTCGGATAAAAGATAAAATCTTATGGGGTCAACGCCGAATCTTTCAGCAAGCTCGTCGGCATACATAACATTTCCTTTTGATTTGCTCATTTTATCTGTTCCCGATAAAAGCCAGGGATGTCCGAATATCTTTTTGGGAAGCGGAATATCAAGAGCCATAAGCATTATAGGCCAGTAAATTGTATGAAATCTTAAAATATCCTTACCTATAACATGCAAATCACAGGGCCAGTATTTATTGAACAATTCGGATGAACCGTCGGGGTCGTAACCGAGTGCGGTTATATAGTTTGATAAAGCATCTATCCATACATAGATAACATGCTTTTCATCGAATGTTACGGGAACACCCCATGAGAAAGATGTTCTTGACACGCACAAATCCTGGAGTCCTGCATTAAGGAAGTTGTTTACCATTTCCTTTTTTCTTGATTCGGGCACAATCATATCGGGATTTTCTTCGATATATTTTATAAGACGGTCGGCATATTTGCTCATTTTAAAGAAATATGCTTCCTCGGAGGTTAATGTAACCTCTCTTCCGCAGTCGGGACATTTGCCGTCTACAAGCTGTGTTTTTGTAAAAAATGATTCGCAGGGAGTACAATAATGACCCTCGTATGAGCCTTTGTATATATCACCCTGGTCGTATAATTTTTTGAATATTTTCTGAACAACCTTTTCGTGATAATCGTCGGTTGTTCTTATAAACTTATCATAGCTTGAATTCATAAGGTCCCAGATAGTTTTAACCTCTCCTGCAACCTTATCAACATATTCTTTTGGTTTAATTCCCGCTTCTTCGGCACAGGTCTGAATTTTCTGACCGTGTTCGTCTGTTCCGGTTAAAAAGAAAACATCAAATCCGAGAAGTCTTTTAAATCTTGCTATTGCATCTGTTAAAACAATCTCATAGGTATTTCCTATATGAGGCTTTCTCGATGTATACGCAATAGCGGTTGTTATATAAAATTTTTCTTTCATAATATCCTCCTACCAGGCTTCTTTTGTGCATATTTTAAGTACATTATCTATGTAATCAACGCTCATTTTAACAAGCAAATCGAAAATCTTTTCGCCTTTTTCTTTGGTTGCGAGAGAGGGTTTTCCCCATACTCCCGTTTCGCTTAATTTTATAATGGATGCATAGTTTAAATAATCTCTCGGAACATTGGGAACACAGTCCGCCTCTGCCATTTTATCCTTTCTTACAAGACTTTCGTCCAGGTATAAAAGAAGAGAGGTTTCGTATTCGCAGGCATGAAGATTATCTTTTGACTCTAAAATTTCGTTCATAGCGGGAGAAACCATAAAGTTTACCAAATCAAGCTTTACAACCTGCAGGTCGTCATACATTGCATTAAGCTCGCGTATTACCGGACCCGCGATAAAAATTCCGCCGTGAGCAAGAGCAACAATTACCTTTTTAAAGCCCTGGTCTCTTAAATTAAGAACTATATCGGTGAGCATTGTGTAAAAGGTTGAGGGTCTCATACACACACTGCTTTTCTTTCCCTTATGCTCATAGCAGGTTGAAATGGGAAGCACGGGCAGAAGATAATAGCCTGTTTTTTCAGCTAATTTTTCGCAAAGCTTCTGTGCAATAAAAAAATCTGTGCAAAGCGGAAGATGCGGACCGTGCTGTTCGGTTGAACCGATTGGAAGTATTACTGTATCTGTACCGGATGCAATTACTTCATCGGCCGTTGATTTGTAATCTATCATTTGTTTCATCCTTTCGAAAAAAATTTATTGATTAAATGAAAAATATATGTTATAGTTATTAGCGAGTAAGTTGGGTGGTTGCGCGCAAATTGTTTTTGCGTGAGGAAAGTCCGAGCCCCGCAGGGCAGGATGCCGGATAACATCCGGTGGAGGCAACTCTAAGGAAAGTGCAACAGAAAATTACCGCCCAAAGCCATATAAAAAGGCATCTGACGCGCAAAAAAGAATAAGCTTTTTATGGGTTGAGTTCAGTTAACTCACATAGTTTTAAAAGGTAAGTCAGATAAATCTGACTTGAATTTTGATTTTGCGCTTTGCAAAAACCTCACCTCTCGATGTACTTTTGTACACCTTCGGGTTCGGATTTTTGCAACATATACCCTTTTATATGACTTTGGGTAAGGGTGAAAATGTAGGGTAAGAGCCTACAGAGGTTTCTGGCAACTTAAATCTCGTGTAAACCCCATCCGGAGCAACGCTGACAGAGGTTGCCGGCCCGGCGCTAACCTCGAAAAGCGGCTGGAGGTGTGCAGCAATGTGCATCCAAGACAGATGACCATCTTAAATGACAGAACTCGGCTTACAGACTTACTCATCCAAAGGAACTGCAAAAGCAGTTCCTTTTTTAATTAGGAATTAGGAGTTAGGAATTAGGAATGAAGGTAAAACCGCAAGCGGTTTTGGAATTAAAAATTTATTGCTATTGCTCTGCCGACTCCTTACCTCTTGCCTCTTCACTATTACCTATTCACTACTACATTTCTACTCCGCCGTCGTCGTCCTCGATTTCAACTTCGGCTGCTGTTTCTTCTGCCTGGAAATTAAAATATTTTTCTCTTACTTTTGTATCTATTTCGTTATACAAATCTCTGTTTTCTTCAAGGAATCGTTTTGTATTTTCTCTTCCCTGACCTAAACGGGTTTCGCCGTAGCTGAACCACGCACCGCTTTTTGCAACAAGACCGGCTTCAACCGCAAGGTCTACAAGACAGCCTGTTTTTGATGCGCCCTCACCGAACATAATATCAAATTCTCCCTGTTTGAAAGGAGGAGCAACTTTGTTTTTAACAAATTTAATTTTAACTCTGTTACCCTTGATTTCAGAGCCGTCTTTAATAGAATCAATTCTTCTTACATCAAGACGCATTGAAGAATAGAATTTTAATGCTTTACCGCCTGTGGTAACCTCAGTAGGACCGTAAGAAAATCCTGAGGACATTTTTTCACGAAGCTGATTTATGAAGATAGCTATTGTTTTGGATTTGCTGATAACACTGGTAAGCTTTCTCATAGCTTTAGACATAAGTCTTGCATGCAGACCCATATTAACATCGGTCATAACACCCTCGATTTCATCTTTGGGAACGAGCGCCGCAACCGAGTCGATAACTATAATATCTATCGCATTACTTCTTATTAAAGCTTCTGCAATTTCAAGAGCCTGTTCGCCGTTATCAGGCTGAGATACTAAAAGAGAGTCAATATCAACACCCAGCTTCTGTGCATAGTAGGGGTCGAGTGCGTGTTCTGCGTCTATAAAAGCCGCTTCGCCGCCCATTTTCTGTGCCTCTGCTATTGCGTGAAGAGCAACGGTTGTTTTACCCGAAGCTTCGGGTCCGTATAATTCGATTATTCTTCCTCTTGGGAAACCGCCGATACCGCTTGCTATATCAACTGCAAGTATTCCTGTGGGAATAACCTCCATATTCATTGTATTATTTTCGCCAAGACGCATAACAGTTCCTTTACCAAACTGTTTTTCAATCTGTGCCAATGCCTGATTCAATGCTTTCTGTTTAGCCTGATTATCCATTTTCATTCTCCTTTATATACTGAAATAATTCGGTTAATGCTTTTTTAACTGTGCTTTCTCTTATTTTCTGTCTGTTCCCCTTAAGCATAAGCCGTTTTGTATATGTTTTATTTTTTGTACTTACTCCCATATAAACCAGTCCTACGGGTTTTTCGTCGGTACCGCCGTCAGGCCCTGCAATTCCCGTAACACTTAATGAAATATCCGAAGAGGAAAGCTTTCTTATTCCCTCTGCCATTTCGTATGCAGTTTCGGGAGAAACCGCGCCGTGTTTCAAAAGAGTTTCTTCCGACACCCCTGCAACTTTAATTTTTGCCTCGTTTGCATAGGTCACCGCACCGTAACCGAAAACCGAAGAAGAGCCGGGTATATCGGTTATTGCGGATGCAATTCCTCCGCCGGTACAGGATTCGCAGAAAGAAACTGTTAAATTTCTTTCTTTTAAAAGCTTTACTATCGCGGATGCAAGGGTTTCTTCATCCTCGCCGTATATATTTTTTCCGTATATTTCATATACTTTATCTTTTTGCTCTTTTATAAGCGCTCTTGCCTTTTCTTCATTTTCTGCCTCTGCAGTAAATTTAAGATGCACCTCTCCTGTTTTTGCATAGGGTGCCAGTACGGGGTTTTTAATATTCACCATCATTTCGTGAAGCTTATCTTCAACCGAAGATTCTCCCACTCCGCAAAGCTTTACTGTGTTTTCTACAACTGTTTTATCGGTATGTTTTTTAAGATATGGTAAAATATTCTCTTTAAACATCGGTATAAGCTCGTTGGGAGGTCCGGGAAGAAGTATAAAAATCGCTTCATCTGCTTCAACTATAAGACCGGGCGCTGTTCCGTTTCTGTTTTCAACAACCTCACACCCCTCAATAATATCTGCCTGACGGTAGTTATTGTCGGTAAGGTTATAGCCGGCCTCCGAAAAATAATTCTCGAGTCGTTTTTTCTGCTCGTCTGAACGGATTATTTTTCTTTTCGCAACCTTTGCGACCTCATATCTTGTAAAATCGTCATAGGTAGGTCCGAGGCCTCCTATTGTTATTACTATATCCGCTCTCTCCTTTGCATCGGCAAGAGCAATATTTAATTTTTCAGCATCGTCGCCGACTGTGGTACGATAAACGGTATCCATACCCACAGATACAAGTCCCTTTGAGATAAAGGGTGCATTTGTATCCACAATATCTCCGGTAAGAACCTCTGTTCCCACCGATACTATTTCAACTGTCATACATCTGAACCTTTCAATACAATCAATTCTGCTTCTTCAACTGCTTTATCAACAAGTGCATCTATTCCCTTTTCGGCGAGTATTTTTTCAGCCTCGATTGCCATTTCTTCTCTTGGCTTGGTTTTGGGATGCTTGGGCACGAATACTGTGCAACAATCCTCATAAGGACGGATTGAAATTT
>JAZOOC010000010.1:0-2733 GCA_045654825.1 Clostridia bacterium
ATTGCATTTTCCGAATCAATAAAGGATAAGTTATGGGAAATTCCTGAATTCTCGTTTGCAAGCATAAAGCTAAATTCAAGTGTATAGTTCTGCGCAACACCATCGTTATTTTGAATGCCAAAATAGTTGTAATTTGCTCCGCCTTTTGAACTTAAAGGTGTACCGGTAAGCTTATATACTTTATCGCTTTCAAGCTTTCCACCAACACCTGAAGCTCCGTTTTCCCACTTAATATCATCTTTGATGGTATACAGTTTGAGTGTTCCTGTACCGTTATATAAGTCGGTTTCTTCAAGTAAAACATCTGAATCGCCGTTTTTGATAATTTCGTCAATACTGTTGAGGTCTTTTATTGCCTTGTCAACCTGCTCCTGACCTACCGGAACTGATTTAAGAGTTGCAATTGCACCTGAAAGTGTTTTTTCAACTGCTGTTTGTGCCAAAGTTCCGAATTGTGAATAATCAGTTTTATCTATAGCTTCTACAACCTTTAAAAGTTCTCGTCTATCAGCGTAATTTAGTTGTTGCGCTGTACAGGTTATTTCATATATAGAAGCAGAAGCAGCAAACTTTGTGTTATTAAAGGTAATTCTTAGTTTACTTGCTTCAGCAAAACCTAAATCAAACTGTGTAAATGGATCTTCAACAGTCATAGGTACATCATCTATTACTTTTGTCCATACACCGTTTGAATATACTTCAACTGAGGTTTTGTCGCTTCGGGTTGTCAGGACACCGTCTATCGTATCTGAGCTCTTATTACGGAAATCGTATATTTTCATTGTTTTTACATTATATGTGTTTGGAAGGTCAATTGTAACGGAAAATTCACTCATTTCATCTTTTACCGCCCAGCGTGTAGATGTGTTTTCATCAAATGCGTTTGTTGCAGCATAAGTTCCTGAAGGCTTGCTTCTTCCTGTGAAAGTCAGTGCATCTGCAGAAATGTTTTTCAAAATGTTTGTAGGAGTTTCTAATAAAACTATGTTGCTGATTTTTGTGCCTGAACATTTAATTTCGTAAAGTGAAATGCCTTTCTTTTCACCAGAAGTGTTTGAAAAAGTCAGTCTGATTTTACTTGCTTTGTTGCCTGTAAGGTCAAAAATTGTATCATCGTCACCATTTCTTTTGCTTCCTGTATACTCAAGAGGTTGTTTATCAATAACTGTAGTCCAGGTATCATCATGAAAAACTTCAACTGTGGTCTGATCACATCTTGTGTGAGTTTCACTGCTTTCCACATGGTCGAATATTGTTATTTCTCCAAGGTTATATACACCATCAAGTTCGCACGAAATAGTTATTGTTGCATTTGCCTCATCATTTCCGGCAAAACGCTCTGTTTTGACATTATAATCACCGTCTGTAAGCTTTTCAAGACCATAACCTGTCAAGAATCCTGAACCGCTTACTTTTTCAAAGGTTTTGCCTGAAAGGAAGTTTTCGTATTCTTTAGGCAACTCTTCTTCAGACTGATTGGCTGAACTGAAAATTTCTTCAATTTCCGTAATTCCAGTTTCAAAATATGAGCCCATTAAAGATACACCGTAAGTGAGGCTTTCATCATAATCGTCTGTAACCAGCACAGGATATTTGCTTTCTTCAATCAGACTATATTCGCCGCCGTCAGATTTAGAGTAAAGTTTATAGCCCTTTGCTTCACCTTTGTCCTGGATAGCTACCTGCAACACACCTGCTGCAATATGGATTGCCTCAATTGATTCTATTTCCATGCTGACAGGATTTACATAAGTAAGCACGCCTTCACTTTCTCTGCCACTTTCACTAACTGCACAAACTCTGTATGTCATACGCTTATTTTCTTCGTTTGCAGAGGTCTGATACAAATAATTTGTATCTGTTGTATTGTCTATAAATGTATAATCAGAGTCGTTTTCAACAGCCTTATATACATTGTAGCTTACTGCATCGTTGCTTTCATTCCATGTAATTTCAAAATCGTTTTTACTGATTTGTTCTACTTTTATTTCTGATGCAGGAGCAATGTATTCTTTTTCAGAAAGGTTATATATAATATAGGTTTCACCTTTTGTTGTATCAAAGCTGATTAAGTCATTATTTTCTATGGAGAAATTAATTTCCTGACCTGAAGCTGTTTTAACTTTTGCATTTTTTATATCAAAATATCCTACACGGCAGTTTCCGCCGGCATTTGATTTAATATTGAAAGTTTTTGCATTTTTGTTCTCCCACGCTGCACTTACTTCAAAATTACCTCGTGCTACAAGTCCTGTATAAGAACCATTTTCCCATGCATCGGGAATTGCCGGCAGGGGAGCAATATATCCCTCGTGACTCTGAAGGAGCATCTCAGCAATACCTGCTGTTCCGCCAAGGTTACCGTCAATTTGGAAAGGCGGATGCAAGTCCCATAAATTTGTTGCTGTGCCTGTTTTCAAAAGAGCATTAAGAATTAAATAAGTTCTGTTTCCGCGTTTTGTTCGTGCCCAGAGGTTTAATCTGTGTGCCATACCCCAGCCTGTAGCTTTATCGCCACGCTCTGTTAAAGTAACTATTGCACCGTCAAGCCATGCAGGGGTTGTTTCGTTAATTAGAGTTCCGGGATAAAGTCCTACAAGTTGTGAAATATGACGATGATTGTATTCGCCTATGTCTCCGTAGAAATTTTCTTCCCTGAATTCCTTAACCTGACCGGAATATCCAATCTGTACAGGGTCATATAAATCAATTTGTTCATTAATTGCTTTTAAG
>JAZOOC010000011.1:0-3785 GCA_045654825.1 Clostridia bacterium
TAACAGGCTTTTTAAAATATATAAATCAGGATATGATAATTGATGTATCTGAAGTTGATACAAACAAGATAAAAGAATATGCCGACAGAATAATGATGGATAAAGACGATCTTAAAAATGAACTTTTAGAGAATACAGAAAGATTAAAATCTCTTGCAATGAAAAATGCAGAAATTGCTGTCGGACTTCTCAACAACCGGAAAGGATGATATAAATGAATATAATACAAGGCGGAGTAACAACTCCAAAAGGATATCTCGCATCAGGTATTTGTGCGGGTATCAGAGGCAAACATACTAAAAACGATATGGCGGCAATCATTGTTGAAAAAGATGCGGTATCAGCAGGTATGTATACAAAAAATAAAGTTAAAGCCGCACCTGTTCTGTGGGATAATATGGTAACAGACAGAAATGAAGGCGTAAAAGCTGTAATTATAAACAGTGGTATTGCTAATGCCTGCACAGGAGAAGAAGGATATAACAATACAAAACGAACTGCAGAACTTGCTGCAGAAATTTTGAGTGCTTCCAAAGAACAAGTCCTTGTATGTTCAACAGGTGTAATTGGTATGCAGCTTGAAATGGATATTATAGAAAAAGGCGTAAAAGAATTGTTTGTCGATTACGGACGCGGAGATGAATATAATAATAAAGCCGCAACAGCTATAATGACAACAGATACAAAAAAGAAAGAAATTGCAGTTGAATTTGAAATCGACGGTAAAAAAGTATACATAGGTGCTATGTGTAAAGGCTCGGGTATGATTCACCCCAACCTCGGCACTATGCTCGGTTTTATAACAACAGATATAAATATAGAAAAGAAAGTTCTTCAAAAAGCATTGAAAGAATGTGTTGAAAAAACATTCAACATGGTTTCAGTTGACGGAGATACTTCAACAAATGATACTGTTCTTGTGCTTGCAAACGGTATGGCGGAAAATGAACTTATATCAGAAGATAACGCAAACTATGTTGTGTTTAAAGATGCGCTTATGTATGTTTGCACATATCTTGCTAAAAGAATAGCCGAAGACGGAGAGGGAGCAACCAAGCTTCTTACAGTAACCGTTAAAAATGCAGAAACTTATAATGATGCAGTTCTTATTTCAAAATCGGTAGCATGTTCTTCCCTTACAAAATCAGCTGTGTTTGGAAACGATGCAAACTGGGGAAGAATTATATGTGCTATGGGATATTCTGATGGAAAATTCAATCCCGATATATGCGATATTTCCATAATAAGCGAAAATGGAGAAACAATGCTTGTTAAAAACGGTCTCGGAGCAGGATATGACGAAGCTTTTGCAACTGAGATATTCAAAGCGCCCGAGGTTACAATACTTATTGACCTTAAAGAAGGCAGTGAAGAAGCAACCGCATACGGTTGTGATCTGACATATGATTATGTAAAAATTAATGCGGATTACCGCAGTTAGGATGGAATGAATATGAAAAAAGTGCTTGCTTTTGATTTTGGAGCTTCAAGCGGAAGAGCAATTTTGGGAAAACTTGAAAACGGCAAAATAACCTGTGAGGAAATACACAGATTTGAAAATTCACCCCGTATGGTTGGGGATACTTTTTGCTGGGATTTTACCGACTTAATGAATAATGTTAAAGAGGGAATAAAAAAAGCAGGAGAATTTGACAGTATAGGTATTGATACCTGGGGAGTGGATTTCGGTCTTATAGATGAAAACGGAAATCTTTTATCCGACCCTGTGCATTACAGAGATGCAAGAACAGATAATATACCAAAAGAAGTTTTTGAAACTGTATCTGCCGAAGAAATATACAACCGTACCGGAATTCAGTTTATGAATTTCAATACTCTTTTCCAGCTTTATTATATGTCACATTATAAAAAGGAAGAGCTTTCAAAAGCAAAGGGCATTTTGTTTATGCCTGACCTTTTCGCATATTATCTTACAGGTAATGCTAACTGCGAATATACTATTGCTTCTACTTCTCAGATGCTTAACGGAAGAAACTGGGACAGTGAGCTTCTTTCAAAACTTGCTATCCCCGAAAACAAGCTTAATAATATTGTAAAACCGGGAACTGTTGTAGGCAAAGTTAAAAAAGAAATTTGTGCACATGAGCCTGAAGTTATAGCTGTGTGCTCTCACGATACCGCATCTGCCGTAGTATCAGTTCCGGCAGAAGATAAAGATTTTGTATATATCAGCTGCGGAACATGGTCTCTTTTCGGAACAGAGCTTCCCGAACCTCTCATTTTAAACGAAGGTAAAGAGCTGGGCTATACAAACGAGGGCGGATATAATAATACAATCAGATATTTAACAAATATAATTGGCTTGTGGCTTATTCAGGAAACAAGAAGAGAACTTAAAAACAAAGGAAGAAATATATCCTTTGCGGAAATGGCGGAAAAAGCAGCAGCATGCGAGCCTCTTAAATGTATTATAGACCCGGATGACCCAAGCTTTACAAAACCGGGAGATATGATTGTAAGAATTAAAGATTATCTTAAGAAAACAAATCAGTATGTTCCCGAAACAGAAGACGAAATTTTCAGATGTATATACGACAGCCTTGCATTAAGATATAAAGATGCTTTAATCAAGCTTGAAAAACTAACAGGCAAAAAATATAATAAGATACATATGGTGGGCGGCGGAATAAATGCAAAGCTCCTTTGCAAGTTCACAGCAGATGCCTGCGGTGTGGAAGTTGTTGCAGGGCCGGTAGAAGCAACGGCAATGGGGAATATTGCTGTTCAGTATATGGCGCTCGGTGAAATAAAAGATTTATCTGAAGCAAGAGAAATAATAAAGAATTCAGAAAAATTAGAAATATATACTCCTGAAAACACAAAAATGTGGGAAGAAGCGTATAATAAGTATTATAAAGGTTAATATATAGGTTAAAAGAGGGGCTGAGAAAGCCCCTTTTTTCAACAAAAAACAAAAAAATAAAAAAAATGCAAAAAAAGTGTTGACAAATGAATTATGAAGTGCTATACTAATCAAGCTGTCGCACAAAACTGAATACAACAAAAATGAGTAGAAATATGCAGTACAGGGATGTAACTCAAACAAACTCAAAAGTTTTTCAAAAAAATTGAAAAAATATGTTGACAAATAAAGTTTAGTGTGATATAATGAAAAAACCTTGCGTCGGTAAAAGCCGAAAAGCGAGGACGGTCTTTGAAAATTAAACAACATGAATGGTCCTTGAAATTCTAATGAGAATTTAAAGTACAAACCAAGTACAAACAAGGTAATAACGAACAAGTAGCGAAGCAAAAAAGCTAGCGAACTTAGTCAGAACAAAACTTAGTAAAATTTAGCCTTAGGGCTTACGGATATTTTTATTAAGAGTTTGATCCTGGCTCAGGACGAACGCTGGCGGCGTGCCTAACACATGCAAGTCGAGCGAGAAGCTCTTAAACGAGCCTTCGGGTGAGTGAGAGAGTGGAAAGCGGCGGACGGGTGAGTAACGCGTGAGTAATCTGCCTCAAGGAGGGGGACAACAGTTGGAAACGACTGCTAATACCGCATAATGTATCGGAATCACATGTTTCTGATACCAAAACTCCGGTGCCTTGAGATGAGCTCGCGTCCGATTAGCTAGTTGGCGGGGTAATGGCCCACCAAGGCGACGATCGGTAGCCGGACTGAGAGGTTGAACGGCCACATTGGGACTGAGACACGGCCCAGACTCCTACGGGAGGCAGCAGTGGGGGATATTGCGCAATGGGGGAAACCCTGACGCAGCAACGCCGCGTGAAGGAAGAAGGTCTTCGGATTGTAAACT
>JAZOOC010000012.1:0-3234 GCA_045654825.1 Clostridia bacterium
AATGTAGCCTTGTGCTTACCTCTGAGAAGAACAGCAGCCTTAGCAGCTACAGCGCCGAGAGTCTTGCCTTCAGCGTCAATGATGTGCCACTGGCGTGTGATGTCGCCAGCCTTGGGCATGTAAGTTGACATAACTTTTTCCTCCAATAATTTATTTTTAATGCTCGGATATATTATCACAAGTCGCTTTTGTTGTCAATACTTTTTTTGAAGTTTTTTAATTTACATTTTACTTGCTTTGATTTTCTTTGATTTTCTTCGTTTTTCTCTTAAATACTCAATTCCTATTTCAAATTTTTTTCTTATAACTATTGAATATATAGCGATTTTATTGTAAAATAAATACGGTGATAAAAATGTTTTTACCTTTAACTTATGAAGATATGGAAAAAAGAGGCTGGAGCGAAGTCGATATAGTAGTTGTAACAGGAGATTCATATATGGACCATCCTGCATTCGGCACGGCTGTGGTTTCAAGAGTTCTTGAAAAAAACGGATACAAAGTAGGAATAGTGGCACAACCGCAAAAAGCTGAAGATTTTGCGGTATTTGGTTGTCCGAAACTTGCTTTTTTTGTATCTTCGGGAAATATAGATTCTATGGTTGCTCATTATACTGCGGCTAAAAAGCCGAGGAGCGATGATTACTATACAGCAGGCGGAAAAAGCGGAAAAAGGCCCGACAGAGCGGTTAATGTTTATTGCCGTATGATAAGAGAGCTTTTTCCGGATATACCCATAGCTACAGGAGGACTTGAAGCTTCTCTTCGCCGTTTTGCTCATTATGATTACTGGGATAATAAAGTAAGACCCTCTTCACTTATAGAAAGCGGAGCGGATATTCTGATGTTTGGAATGGGAGAGCATCAGGTAGTTGAGATTGCAGACCTTCTTAAAAAAGGTCGACCTGTTTCCACTATAAGAAATGTAAGAGGAACAGTCTGGAAAATCCACGAGGAAAAATTTAAGTTAACCGATTATGTAGAATGTCCCTCCTTTGAAGAGGTTTCAAAAACCGATATGGAGGGAAAAAGAAAATATGCGGAATCCTGCCGTATCGAGCAGGACGAATTCGATGCGATAAGAGGCAAAACTGTTGTTCAGAAACACGGCGACTATTATATTATACAAAATCCGCCATCACTTCCGTTAACTACAAAAGAGCTTGACGAAGTATATGAATTGCCGTATGAAAGAAATTATCATCCGTCATATCAAAAATACGGAGGGGTGCCCGGTATAACCGAAGTTAAGTTTTCTATAACTCATAACAGAGGTTGTTTCGGTGCGTGTAATTTCTGCTCCCTTGCTTATCATCAGGGGAGAATGATTTCCGCAAGAAGTGAGGAGTCGGTTATAAGAGAGGCTATAACCCTTACCGAAATGAAAGACTTTAAGGGGTATATCCACGATGTAGGCGGACCTACTGCAGACTTTACACATACTTCATGCAGAAAACAACTTGATTCGGGATTGTGTAAGGGCAAGAAATGTCTTGCACCCACTCCCTGTAAACAGCTTATAGCAGACCATACCGAATATTTAAGGCTTCTTCGAAAGTTACGAAAGCTTCCGAAAGTCAAGAAAGTATTTATCCGTTCGGGAATAAGATTTGACTATGTTATGGCGGATAAAAACGACGCGTTTTTCAAAGAGCTTGTTGAACATCATATAAGCGGACAGTTAAAAGTCGCACCCGAACATTGTTCGCCTAGAGTGCTCAAATGTATGGGAAAACCTTCGGTTGAAACATATATGAAGTTTAAAAAGAAATTCTTTGAACTTACCGAAAAAGTGGGTAAGAAACAATATCTTGTTCCTTATCTAATGTCGTCACATCCGGGAAGCACGATAAACGATGCAATAGAGCTTGCAATATTTTTGAGAAATGAGGGGTTAAAGCCTCAACAGGTACAGGACTTTTATCCAACACCGGGAACTGTTTCTACCTGTATGTTCTATACCGGTCTTGACCCGTATACAATGGAGAAAATATATGTTCCAAAAACACAACAGGAAAAAAGCGAACAAAGAGCATTGCTTCAGTATTTTCTTCCCGAAAACAGAGAACGGGTTATAAATGCGCTTAAAAAAGCGGGAAGAGAAGACCTTATAGGAAACCGCCCCGGCTGTCTTATTAAAACAGGAAAACCGACAGAAAAGAAAAAGTCAGTTAATAAAAAACCGACACAAAACAAAAGGCCTGTTAATAAATCAAACAAAAAATCTAAAAGAAGATAAAATTCGGAGGTATATATTATGAAAAAAAGACTTTACAAATCAACAGCAGATAAAAAAATAAGCGGTGTTTGCGGAGGAATTGCAGACTATTTTGAGATAGACTCAACATTGGTAAGACTCGCCTGGGTATTATTTACTCTCCTCGGCGGCTCGGGAATTATAGGATATATTATAGCTGCTATTGTTATGCCTGTTAATAAAGAAATGTAGTGCAATAAAACAAGAGAGGAAATAATATGTATAAGTATTTATTTTGGGATATAGATGGAACTGTGCTGAATTTTCTTGCGGCGGAGGCATATGCAATAAGATTTTTATTTCAAAAATATAATCTTGGTGAGTGCACTGACGAAATGCTTAAGATGTATTCGGAAATAAATTCGAAATACTGGCAGAAGCTTGAAAGAAACGAACTTACAAAGCCTGAGATTTTAGTGGGAAGATTTCGCGAGTTCTTCGAATTGATCGGCAAGGATATATCTATTTCCGAACAATTCAATTTGGACTATCAGGTAACCTTAGGCGACCATATTGAATATGTGGATAATGCAAAAGAGATACTTCTTTCAATGAAGGGAAAATATATTCTGGTAGCTGTAACAAACGGCACTAAGATAGCACAGGAAAAGAAATTGAGCCTTTCGGGGCTTGATAAGATTTTTGACGAGATTTTTATATCCGAGAATGTCGGTTATGAAAAGCCAAACATAGAATATTTTGATTATATTTTCGATAAGCTCAATATAACCGATAAAACTAAGGTGCTTATTATAGGGGACTCACTTACAAGCGATATTAAGGGTGGCTTTATTGCGGGTATTGATACCTGTTGGTTTAATCCGTCACACAAGGAGAACACACTTGAAATTCCCATAACCTATGAAATTGATGAGCTTAAAAAAATTAAAGATATTGTTTGTTGATTTTAAATAAGTTAAATGATATAATGATTTCATCGAAGATGAAATCAGCGATATAAATTTCTTGCGGAATTT
>JAZOOC010000013.1:0-2228 GCA_045654825.1 Clostridia bacterium
TATCCTTTCTTAATTTTATTCAATATTTGTTAGTTCGTTAACTAAAGTATCAGTATTTTCATTAACATTATTATCATTTTCTGTAATTAAAATGTCGGGTGGAGCTGTATCGATACCATTATCTTCGTTTGGTGTTTCAGAATGCTCTTCTTTAGTGCATACATCCTGCGGTGCTGTTCCAAATGAAAATGTTTTAGTTTCAGTTAAAGGTTTCCCTTCTTCATCAACACAAAATTCTGAAGCAAGCTTACCCGAAACAGGACAAATTTCAGCATCAACTGTTAAAGAAATACCGGGGAATGATTTAGCAGGCAGGTTGCGGTGAACCTGTGACATTACCTTATTCCAAGCAGATATAGCCGCTGATGTTCCGGCACCTGTTATAGTTTTAGATATGTCATAACCGAACCACACAGCACCAACATAATACGGGGTATATCCTACAAACCATTTATCATATACATTATCTGTTGTGCCGGTTTTTCCTGCAACAGACATTCCATATACAGATGCGCTTGCAGCTGTACCGCCCGGAGAAGTAACGCTCATAAGCAACTGTGTCATTTCGTTTGCGGTTTTTTTACTCATTGCCACATTTTGTGAACAATCAGCTTCTAATACAGTTTTTCCGTTTTTATCTACAACTTTAGTAAAAGTATGGGGTTTTATATAAACACCGTCATTTGGGAAAGCTGAATAAGCAGCCGCCATTTCGTAAACTGTAACACCATCTGTTAAACCACCTAAAGCAAGAGATGCCAATGATTTATCAGAATAGACTTTTCCGTTAACAGTTCTTGAATTTACAAGAGTAGTAAATCCTAATCTGTTTACCATAAAGTCATATGATTTGTTAATTCCAAGATCATCAAGCACTTGAACTGCTACGGTATTAACAGAATTTTGAACTGCTGTCAAAATAGACATATCGCCTCTGTAACCCGAATAAAAGTTAGTTGGAGACCAACTTCCGTATGTTACTTTTTTATCTTCATAAACGCTTGTGGGAGTGATTACTCCATATTCTAATGCAGGAGCATATACAGCAATTGGTTTGATTGATGAACCGGGGGCTCTTTTTGTCATAGTAGCTCTGTTTAATACAAAATCACCCGATTTTTTTCCTACACCACCGCCGATTCCCTTAACTTCTCCGGTGTATGGATCTATAATAACTATAGCTGATTGCGAACCAGCAGGAAAATTAGATTCATTTTCATAAACACTATCAATTGCTTTTTGAATTTTTGGATCTATGGTAGAATATATTTTAAATCCGCCTGTATGAAGAAGTTTAAAAGCCGCATCATAATCATAACTTTTCTTTTCAACAAGTTCATTTGCAACATCTGTAATAACCTGATCGACAAAATAGGAATTAAAATCGCCTAAACGATTGAAATTATCGAGCTTGAAATCAAGTTCTTGATTGATTGCTTCATCAAGTTCATCTTCGTTAATATATCCCAGTTCAAACATTTTATTTAAAATTACTTCCTGTTTTTTCTTGTTGGATTCGGGATTAAGAAATGGATCATATTTAGTAGGATACTGAGTTATACCAACAATAGCAGCAGATTCAGCAAGAGTTAATTCAGATGCTTTTTTATCAAAATATTTGTTGGAAGCTGCCTCTACCCCATTGCATCCCTGTGAAAGATATATTGTATTAAGATATAATTCGAGTATCTGTTCTTTAGACATTTTTCGCTCTAACCGAAGAGAATTCCACATCTCTTTAATCTTTCTGTTAACAGAACGCTCATCATGACCGGTAATATTTTTTATAACCTGCTGTGTTATAGTACTTCCGCCATAACCACTCTCACGATCTATAATATATGTAATTGTTGCACCTAAAGTTCTTTTTATATCAATACCGTTATGTTTGAAAAATCTTTCGTCTTCAATAGCCACAGCTGCGTCTTTAAGATGCTGAGGCATTTCAAGATAAGAAATCCAGATTCTGTTCTCATTGGAATATACTTCCTCAATAGAAACGAAATTTCCACTTTGTTTGTCATTGTAATAAATCTGACTTGATTGATTAAGAACGTAATTATCAACATCTATATCTTCAAAAGATGCAGATACTATAATTGTTGCAACATACAAAACAGCTATAGCCATAATAAGCAAAAAGCTGATTAAAGCTAATTTGAAGATTCTTTTTTTGATATTCTTTTTACTGTTTTGCTTTTTATTCTTACCAGCCATTTTATCACACT
>JAZOOC010000014.1:0-1968 GCA_045654825.1 Clostridia bacterium
AATATAGCTCTGATAAGCGCAGGATACAGAAAGTATCCATATGCTTCATATCCGGACTATATAAAAGATGCCGCAGCTGCAGTAGCGTGGGCTTATAATAATATTGAAAAATATGGCAAATGCAGTAAGATTTATGTTGGAGGCTCTTCTGCCGGTGCTTATCTTTCTATGATGCTTTGTTTTGATAAAAGGTATCTTGCACCGTTTAAAATTAATCCGACTGACATTGCAGGATATGTTCATAATGCAGGACAGCCAACAGTCCACTTTAATATATTAAGAGAACGCGGTATTGATACAAAAAGAATACTTTCTGATGAAGCAGCACCGATTTATCATATCGGCGAAGAGACTTCTTATTCTCCTATGCAGTTTATTGTTGCAGATAATGATATTGAGAGCAGATATGAAGAAATTATGCTTACTATGGCAACTATAAAACGATTTGATAAAAATGCAGATATAAATTTAAAAATTATGAACGGAAAGCATTGTTCATACAATAAAGAAACTAACGAAAACGGAATCAATAAACATTCCGAAATTATATGTGATTTTATAAAAAATCATTAATTGGAATTTTGAAAGGTATAACGAGTGATGGTCATGAGAGAAAATATTAATTTAAACGGCAGAGAAGTAATAATATGCCACCCGGAAAAACCAAACGGAAAATGGGCGCTCAAAACAGAATATTTTGATGCTTTTCCTGATGTTCAGAACACTTTGCTTGATATGGGATATTATATAGCTCATATAAAAAATAAAACCCGTTGGCATCATCCGTCAGATACAGATGCAAGAGCAGAGCTTTCAAGCTATATGCAGGAAAGATTTAATGTATCAAAAAAATGTGTTATTATAGGTATGAGTTGCGGCGGAATGCAGGGTGTATATTTTGCTTCAAAATATCCCGAACTTGTTTCAGTGATGTATCTTGATGCTCCTGTTGTTAATCTTCTTTCCTGTCCGGGCGGATTGGGCAAAGGAGAGTCTATGTTTGAGGAATTTTATTCTCATACAGGAATGAGTCTAACAGAGCTTCTCGGATACAGAAATCATCCGCTTGATAAGTTACCGTCACTTGTAAGACACAATATACCTGTTATTCTTGTAAGCGGAGACAGTGATAGTGTTGTTCCTTATGATGAGAACGGAAAATACATAGATGAAATTTATAGAAAAAACAATCTTATTATAGAAACAATCATCAAAAAGGGAGGAGATCATCATCCTCACAGTTTATCGGATAATTCTCCGATAATAGATTTTATATTAAAATACGATATATAATTAGGAGTTTTTATATGCTTAGTTTAGGAAATGTTTTTATTTTGGGAGACAGTTATTCAACATTTGAGGGATATATCCCTCAAGGCTATGCGCCGTATTATTCTCCCAAGTGTGATGAAGCTTCTGCCGGTGATGAACCATCGACAGGGGTTACTGATGTTGAACAAACATGGTGGTACCAGCTTGTAAAAGAAACTAATTCAAATATCGTTATGAACAACAGCTGGTCGGGTTCAACAATATCGCACACAGGATACTGCGGAGAAGACTGTATTTATAATTCATTTGTTTCAAGAATTGATAAACTTATAGAAGAAAATTTTTTTGAAGAAAACAATATAGATACTTTTATTCTATTTGGCGGAACAAACGATTCCTGGTCAGATGCACCACTTGGTGAGTTAAAATTTTCTGACTGGACCAAAGAGGAATTATATTCTGTTTTACCTGCAATCTGCTATCTTATTGAAAGAATAAGTAAAAAATGTAATTGCAAAAAAATATTGTGTATAGTAAATGACGGATTAAAAGACGAAATAGTAAATGCATTCAGCTGTGTTTGCGAAAAATATAAAGTTGATATTTTGATGTTGAAAGACATTGATAAAATTGCCAAGCATCCTACTATAAAAGGTATGATACAAATCAAAGAACAGATTAAGGAGTTCTTATGCT
>JAZOOC010000015.1:0-2005 GCA_045654825.1 Clostridia bacterium
ATGACTTCCGTATTGATTAAGGTCAACCGAAGAAAAATATTTCGGGAGATTTCCGTCGTATAAAATACAGGGAACAAATTCGTTTGAAAGAATTTGTTTCATAAACTTTGTTATTCCCTTTATAAGCTTTTCTGTTTTTGATGAATCGTTTTTGCGAAGCTCTGCACCGCTTTCTCCCAAGGAGAAATATGCCGCTTCTCTCGAAACAAGCGGAGAAATTCCGTCATATACACTCATAAGAAGCTTGTCTGCAGAAAACTCATCTTTATCGGATAAAAACTCTTTTAAATCTTCCTCATTATAATAATGAAAATCTTTCTTATTCTGCCCCGGTGGCGCTTCATAAATAAGTCCCGGCAAAAGCTGTCTTTTTGAGGATAATGTGAAATCTACTCTCTTAACACTGTCGGTTACTTTTTTATTTTCGTCAAAGAGAACGATATTGCTGTGTCTTGACATAATCTCAACCGCAAGTGTTTTTGAAGTAGCATCTCCAAGCTCGTTATATGAGCTTATATCTATATATACTATACGGTCGGAGCCGTCTTGTCTGAAACCAAGAATTTTTCCTCCGCCAATCTGCTTTCTTAATATCATACAGAAAAGAGGCGGAACATCAGGGTTTTCAAAACTTTGCTCTGTAAGATTTATTCTGGGATAGTTCGGGTCTGCGCTTATAAAAAGCTTTTTCCCTCCGTTTTCACAACGGATGCTCATAACTATCTCGTCCTTTTCGGGCTGATAAATCTTATCTATCTTTCCGCCTTTAAGCTCATTATTAAGTTCGTTTACAATACTTTTTATTACAACGCCGTCAAATGCCATATTTTACCCTTTTATAAGCTGTTCTACCAACTCGTTATTATCCTTGGTTCTTATTATCTGTGTTATTAAATATTCAGTAACTTCCTGTGTGTTTTTATCTGAAAGTGCCTTTCTTATTCCCCAGCTTGCCTGGAGCTCTTTTTGAGTTAAAAGAAGGTCTTCTCTTCTTGTGCCTGATTTATTGATATCAATAGCGGGGAAAATTCTTTTTTCGGAAAGCTTTCTGTCCAAATGCACTTCCATATTACCCGTGCCTTTGAATTCTTCAAAGATAACCTCGTCCATACGACTACCTGTTTCTATAAGCGCAGTTGCAAGGATGGTTAAAGAACCGCCGTTTTCTATATTTCTTGCCGCTCCGAAAAATTTCTTCGGGAAATACAAAGCTGCAGGGTCAAGTCCGCCCGACAGAGTTCTTGCAGATGGAGTTATTGTAAGATTATATGCTCTTGAAAGTCTTGTCAAGCTGTCTAAAAGTATTACAACATCTTTTTTATGCTCAACAAGGCGCATTGCTCTTTCAAGCACCATTTCAGAAACTGCGGTATGATTCTGGGGCAATTCATCGAATGTTGAATATATAACCTCTGCATCTATACTTCTTTTAATATCTGTAACCTCTTCGGGGCGCTCATCTATAAGAAGCACAATAAGAGTTATTTCGGGATTGTTTGTTGTTATACTGTTTGCTATATCTTTAATCAATGTTGTTTTACCGACTTTGGGAGGTGCAACAATCATTCCTCTCTGGCCTTTTCCAATCGGTGCAACAAGGTCTATCATACGCATAGGATACCCTTTTTGATTGATTTCAAGCTTTAATTTTTCATTGGGAAACACCGGAGTAAGATTATGAAAATCTGTTCTTCTTATTGCTACCACCGGCAGATCGTAATTGATTGTATTTATATAGATAAGTGCGGCGAATTTTTCGGTTTCTTTCTGCTTTCTGCATTTTCCCGAAATCCAGTCCCCTGTTTTTAAGTTGAATTTTCTTATAAATGTAGGAGAAACGAAAATATCATCATCGCCCGACAGATAATTATCACATCTTAAAAAGCCGTAGCCGTCTTCAAGAACTTCTAAAATACCTTCAACATCTTTAGGCTCGTCTTTTTTCTCTTCTTTAATTTCCTGTTCCTCTTTTTTCTTTAAGGCTTACAAAACAAGCTCTGATAGT
>JAZOOC010000016.1:0-4852 GCA_045654825.1 Clostridia bacterium
AAAATTAGTTATGTATTTATCAATTATTTCAGCATTAACCGTTTTTAAAGGTGCAAACTTGTTAATAATAGTTTTTCTGATTATCAGAACCCAACACACTAAAAATAAAATTATTGCAATCAGATTAATAATATCAACCATTCAATCACCTGCTTTTACACAATCCGAAAAATTTAACGGTGAATAATCACCATTACGAACAAATCCAAAAACATATCCGTACTTTGAATTAATATTAAAATTATTAAATTCCTCTTCCGTCATAAGCAACAAAATTTCTTCCTGATAGTTTTTTTCTCCTTTTCCTTTATATGTCCAGACATTTGCAGTATATAAATCATAGGTATTATCATAAAGTCTTTTATATTCAGTATTTCTTTCTTCTTCTGATATGGTAAGAGTTTCACCATCTTCATCAAAAAAACGACATGAAACAAGAAATTTAACTTTTTGATTCAAATAGTATTCTCTTGCCGCTTCAAGAGAATGTTCACAATAAGTTGTCCCTAAAGCAGGCGGTTCATAAGAATCTGCAACATTAGTATCAAAATGAGTAATAATTTTATACTCATTATTTTTACACGATGTAAACAGCAGTAGTATAAAGACAACTGCAAATAGTATTTTTTTCATATTCTTATTCACACTAAAAATTATTTATCCATCTAACTGCCATATCAAACCAAACAGCTACATCCTTTGCAATTATTCCTGTAGATTTGTCCGCAAGTGATAAACCATGCTGACCTTTCGGGAAGATATGTACTTCACATTCAACGCCGTTTTCAACAAGAGCATTAACAAATCTTGTAGTACTTACAACAGGAACAGCCTGATCTTCGAAAGTATGCCAGATAAATGTTTTAGGTGTATCTTTTGTTACATAATTTTCAAGTCCGAAAAATTCTTTAACTTCTTCTCTTCCGGCAATAAAATTCTTCAATGTACCTTCGTGAGTATCATGGTCTGTTATAACAGGATAACACAAAATCATACCATCCGGCTTATTCTCAATTCCTTTAATACCCGAAAATTCACGAACTATTTCTTTATCATAATGAACACCGATACTTGCAGCAAGATGACCACCTGCAGAAAAGCCGCATACAAAAACTTTATTTTTATCAATTCCGTTATCATCTGCTATATTTCGTACATACGCAATTGCCTTTGAAAGCTCACAGCAAGCAGCAGGCCATCCTGTAGGTGCTATCGCATAGTCAAGGACAAAGCAATGAAATCCTGCAGCTAAAAATTTCATAGCTATAGGCTCGGCTTCTCTTGCAGACGTGAATCCATATCCACCGCCCGGACAAATTACAATTGCCGGACGAACTTTCCATTCAACTTCGTTCGGCGTTAATATATATGATGTTAAAGTTGTTTTCCTTGGGGGATTTTCAACTCCCATAGCTTTATAATCAACACCAAATTCCTGAACATTGTAAATCATAAATAACACCTCTTTTTATAAACTCAGATAATTATATCATATTTAAAATTTTTTTTAAAGTATAAAATCAAAATTTGTAGACAAACAGATTTAAAAGATGTATAATAAAACACAGTGAGTTCGAAACCATCCTCACTTTAATAAAAACTAAGGAGCTAATTTAATATGAAAAAAACAAATTATGTTGCTAAAGCATCAGTAATTGCAGCAATATATGTGATACTCACATTTATTGCAAATGCGTTAGGATTATCAAACGGAATAATTCAAGTGCGCTTCTCCGAGGCATTAACAATTCTTCCGGTATTCACAAAGGCGGCGATCCCGGGTCTCTTTGCCGGATGTATAATTTCCAATTTACTTACAGGATGCGCCCTCTGGGACATTATTTTCGGCAGCATAGCTACACTTCTCGGAGCGCTTGGAACTTATGCATTAAGAAACAAAGCTAAATGGTTTTCTCCCCTTCCGCCGATTATTGCAAATACAATTATAATTCCGTTTATTCTTTCTTATGTATATAACTTCGACGGAAGTTTGTTATACTTTGCTTTGACAGTGGGTCTTGGAGAGATTATATCCTGTGGCCTGCTCGGATTACTGCTACAGTATATACTTATAAAAAGAAATATAAAAAAGCTTTAATTTAATATTGACATTATATATTAATTTGTGTATAATATATTTTACTTTTAAGAGTGGTACAGAGATGCCAACAAGGTTAACATTATATATGGAGATATACTATCCTTATGCCCTTGTTGGAAAACAAGGGCTTTTTTAAAAATGTGAGGTTATTATGAATTATATATTTAAAAACGCAACTGCATATATAGACGGGTCTTTCAAAAAGACTGATATTACCGTTTCCGACGGTATTATTACTGATTTATCAGCTGTTTGCAGTTCGGATAATGTTATTTATGATTTGGAAGGTTGTTTTATCTATCCCGGTTTCGTTGATGTTCATGTTCATCTGCGAGAACCGGGTTTTTCATATAAAGAAACAATAAAAACCGGAACAGTGGCATCTGCTCACGGCGGTTATACAGATGTTTTAAGCATGCCCAACTTAAATCCCGTTCCCGACTCATATGAAAATTTAAAATTGCAGCTCGATATTATAAAAAGAGATGCGGTAATTGATGTTTATCCGTACGCATCCATCACAAAAAAAGAAATGGGGCAAGAACTTTCTGATATGGACGAGCTTTCAGAATATGCCATAGCATTTTCTGATGACGGCAAAGGTGTTCAGTCTGATGAGCTTATGAGAAAAGCTATGATAAAAGCAAAAGCTCTCGGAAAAATGATTGTAGCTCACTGCGAAGATAATTCACTTCTTAACGAAGGATATATCCATAAAGGAAAATATGCTGAATTAAATAACCACAGAGGAATCTCTTCCGAAAGTGAGTATAAACAGATAGCAAGAGATATTGAACTAATAAAAGAAACCGGATGCAGTTATCATGTATGCCATATTTCAACAAAAGAAAGTGTTGAGCTTATAAGACAGGCGAAAGCTGATGGACTTGATATAACCTGTGAAACAGGTCCACACTATCTTGTTCTGTCGGATAAAGACTTAAAAGAAGATGGCAGATTTAAAATGAATCCACCTCTTCGCGACGAAACTGACCGTCTCGCTCTTATAGAAGGAATAAAAGACGGCACGATTGATATGATAGCAACAGACCACGCACCTCACAGTGAGGAAGAAAAAGCAAAAGGCCTTGAAAAAAGTGCAATGGGTATAACCGGTATTGAAACTGCGTTTCCTGTTTTATACACAAATCTTGTAAAGACCGGTATCATAACTCATGAGAAATTGATTTCTCTTCTTCACGATACTCCCTCTTCCAGATTCAAAATAGGAAATGAGATAAAAAAAGGCGAAATTGCAAAATTCACAGTATTTAACAACGAAGAAAAATTTGTTATAAATCCTGACGAGTTTTTATCGAAAGGAAAAAGCACACCGTTTAAAGGTAACGAAGTTTACGGAAAATGCATAATGACCGTATTCAAAAACAATGTTTACAAATTTTAATTATATACATTAATTCAGGAGGAAATCAACATGCCAAAGAGAACAGACCTTAAAAAAATTCTTATCATCGGTTCCGGTCCGATAGTTATAGGACAAGCCGCTGAATTTGACTATGCCGGCACACAAGCATGTATAGCATTAAAAGACGAAGGATATGAAGTTATTTTAGTTAACTCAAACCCTGCAACTATAATGACCGATACTTCCATGGCTGATAAAGTTTATATGGAACCGCTTACATTAGAATATATCGCAAAAATAATCAGATTTGAAAGACCCGATGCAATTGTTCCCGGTATTGGCGGCCAGACCGGTCTTAACTTAGCTATGCAGTTAGAAAAGAAAGGCATTTTAAAAGAATGTCAGGTTGAGCTTCTCGGCACAAAAATTGATAGTATCGAGAGAGCCGAAGACAGAGAATTATTCAAAGAACTCTGTGAAGAAATAGGCGAACCGGTTATCCCCTCCGAAATAACATACAATCTTAAAGAGGCATTAGACGCTGCAGAAAGAATAGGATATCCGGTTGTTTTAAGACCTGCTTTCACTCTTGGTGGTACAGGCGGTGGATTTGCATATAATCCAAAAGAGCTTACTGAAATTATGGAAAATGCACTTAAGCTTTCTCCTGTTCATCAGGTTCTTGTTGAAAAAAGTGTTAAAGGCTACAAAGAAATTGAATTCGAGGTTATGAGAGACAGCACAGATAAAGCTATTACAATCTGCGGTATGGAAAATGTTGATCCTGTTGGAGTTCATACAGGTGACTCTATCGTTGTTGCTCCCATACTTACTTTATCCGACAAAGATTATAAAATGCTTTCCGAAAGTGCTCTTAAAATAATTAAAGCTTTAAAAATTGAAGGCGGATGTAATGTTCAGTATGCTTTAAATCCGGTTACTTCCGAATACTATCTTATAGAAGTAAATCCCAGAGTTTCAAGATCTTCCGCACTTGCATCAAAAGCAAGCGGATACCCAATTGCAAGAGTTACAGCTAAAATTGCTGTAGGTATGCATCTTGATGAAATCAAAATTGAAAAAGCAACAGCAGACTACGAGCCTAACCTTGAATATATCGTAGCTAAAATGCCGAGATTTCCGTTTGATAAGTTTGCATCTGCAACAAACAAATTAGGAACTCAGATGAAAGCTACCGGTGAAGTTATGGGAATAGGAGCATCATTTGAAGAATGTCTGTTAAAATCAGTTCGTTCTCTTGAAACTTCTGTTTGCCATATTCACAACAAAAAATTCGATAACTATACTAAAGAACAGTTATTTGACTACATTGCCGATTTCAGAGATGACAATATATTCGCAATTGCACAGCTTATGAGAATGGA
>JAZOOC010000017.1:0-5033 GCA_045654825.1 Clostridia bacterium
TGCTATATTGAAAAAACAGACGGAATTATAACCTCTATGCTTTATTACTGGGATATAATTCTATACGACGGAAATAACCGATACAATGCCGCTTATATCTGCGGAATTGCAACACTTGATGAATACAGAAATAAAGGACAGGCTTCAAGGCTAATTAAAAAATGCATTTCGGATATCAAAGAAAAGGGGTATGATTTTGCAATATTAATTCCCGCTTCCCTTTCTCTTTTTGATTATTATAAAAAATTCGGTTTTGAAGTTTTTTCAGAATTAAAATACTCTGAATTTGAAATAGTTCCCAATATGAAAAAGCTAACAGAGAGCAGTGATATTTCACTCTTTTACCAAACCATCGACTGTCTTAAACCGTTACGGGAAAAAGAAGATTTTGAGCTTATTTCTAAATGCTATAAAAAGCCTTTTTCTTTCGATGATGGATATATAATAGCATATACCGAAAACGACACTTTAAATATAATCGAGCACAGCTATAAAACCAGGGAAAAACTGATTTCACGGGCAAGCTCGGTTGCCTTTGAAAGCACAAAAAGAATTTCGGTAAAATCCCCCATAACCGCAGAGTTCGGAGAGCCGAAACCTTTTTCGGCATATATCAACTTTAAAAACATTGAGTTAGAAAAAGAAAAGTATATAAATTTATTATTGAATTAGGAGAATTGAAATGGTATATATGTTTTTGGAAAACGGTTTTGAAGAAACCGAAGCAATCGCAACACTTGATATGATTTTAAGAGCCGGTATAGAAATAAAAACTGTAGGAAAAGAAGCTTTTGTAACAGGAACACATAATATAAAAATTGCTCCTGATTTATCCTACGATGAAATTTCTTTTGAAAATCTTGAGGGGATTATACTCCCCGGCGGTATGCCCGGAACAACAAATCTTGAACAAAACAGCAAAGTATGCGAATATATAAATTATTGTATAAAAAACGGCCTTTTGCTTGCAGCAATATGTGCTGCTCCCTCCATACTCGGAAAAGCAGGTGCTTTAAAGAATAAAAGAGCAGTATGCTATCCTTCTTTTGAAAAATATCTTGAGGGAGCTCAAGTAGTTGACATGAAAGCCGTAACAGACGGTAATGTTATCACCGCAAAAGCTATGGGTGCTTCTTTTGAATTCGGTTTTCAGATAATAAGCTATCTTAAATCGAAAGAAGAAGCAGAAAGGGTTATCGGGTCTATATATGCCTGATAAAAAAGCTTTAAGAGAAAAATTTTCTCATATAAGAAATTCAATCGATATTAAGGAAAGCGATAAAATAACTAAAAATCTTATCAATTCGGACATATATGAAAATGCAGATGTTATTTTCACTTATGTATCTTTCAGAACAGAGCCGGATACCTACAGTTTTATAAACAAGGCTTTAGCTGACGGTAAGAAGATTTGCGTTCCGAAATGCAATCCTGATAAAACTATGAAGTTTATACAGATTAATTCCCTTTCAGATGACCTTGCAAGCGGAAAATATGGCATAAAAGAGCCGATTTCTGATGAGGCAACTTCACTTCTGCCCGACCTTGTTGTTATACCGGCGCTTTCCTGTGATTTTAACGGCACAAGGTTAGGATACGGCGGCGGATATTACGACAGGTTTTTAAAAAACATAAAGAAAACGCCTCTTGCCGTACTTTTATACGAAAAGCTTATATCTGATGAGCTTCCCAAAGAAGAAACAGACATTCAGATAAATACCATTATAACCGAAAAAAGGATAATTAAAATACTATGACTCCGGGTTTATTACTTGTAATATCAATCTTAATACAATTTGCTTTAAACGGTATTGTTAACTCAATAATACCGGGTTTTGTGTATTCTGATGTTTATAGATATATACAAGTGCCTTTGTCCACTTTTTTAAGCATATGTATTCCCTGCTATCTTTATTTATCACATAAAAACAGAAAATTCAGCGACGATTTTATAAAGGATGTAAAACCGGATATTTTAATTATTATATCGGTACTCATCGGATTATGTACCCAGTTTTTCGGTTCTGCGGTAAATCTTCCATTCATTTTCCTGCTTGAATTTTTAGGTGCAAATTTGCATGCTGTTATCCCCGCTCCGCATTCATTGGGTGGATTTATAGTTTCGGTAATTTGTTTTGCACTTATTCCTGCAATATTTGAAGAAATACTTTTCAGAGGTATTGTTTTCAATCATTTCAGACAGTTCGGAAACAAAGCTGCAATTCTTATTTCCGCTCTGCTTTTTGCAATTATGCACATATCTTTTCAGAACTTCGCACCGCCCTTTATGCTTGGAATTGTATTTGGAATAATGTATGCTTGCACAAACAGACTGATTTATCCGGTTATTGCACATTTTACACTTAATTTTACAGCCTGTGTTCTTACAGTTATTCCTCAATTTCCTCTTATAGATAATTTTTATAACGACTATTTTTTAATACTGTTAATCACATCTATACCCGGTATCTATTACCTTTTAAAGTATTTTAAAACAAATTGCCAAAAATTCGACTCTGTTTATGCAGATACCAAAAGCTTAACAAAAGAGGTTACTTACAATATCGGAGAAAACAATTCAATCAAGGTTTACGAACACGATATAAGAGAAAACAATATTAAACTGGCATTCAAAACACTGCTTGTTTCTCCTTATTTTTACATAATGATTATAATATTTTTATACTATGGGGGTAAATCGTTATGGTAAATAAAAACATTATAAGAATTTCAATGATTATAATATCAATATTGCTTTTATATATACTTTGTGAAGCGGGAGGATTTTTTTCCAAAGCCGATGAAACAGTTTTTGAGATTCATCAGGGTATGTCTTATAATTCTATTGTTGATAATCTTTCCAAAGACAAAATTATAAATAACAAATTTCTTTTCAAAGCTTATTCAAAAATAATGGCGGGAGAGAAATTAAGCGATATTAAAGCGGGTAAAATTATCATTCACGGTAAAATCACCTATTCGGCTCTTTTAGATTTATTATGCATTGATGCAAGGCATACCGAAACAATCTCGGTTACCATTCCCGAGGGATATAATCTAAAAGAAATAAAATTGCTTTTAGATAACAATAATCTCATAGATATAAATAAATTTGAAGATATACTAACCAATTATGATTTTGAATACAGCTTTTTAAAAAACATTGAAAAATCTCCTGTAAGACACGAGGGTTATTTATTCCCCGACACCTATTATTTCACAGAAAATGATGATGAGCTTTCTATCATTAATGCAATGCTTTCAAGATTTAACGATATTTATTTAAAATACGAAAATGAAATAAAAGCATCAGAATTAAGCTTATACGAAATTGTAACTTTAGCTTCAATTATCGAAAAAGAGGGAGGAAACAAAGAAGAATTCAATCTTGTATCTTCCGTTTTTCATAACAGATTAAAAAGAAAAGATAATCTTTCTTATCTGCAGTCCTGTGCAACAGTTCAGTATCTTTTGGACGAAAAGAAAGAGATTTTATCAAACAAAGATATTGCAATAGACTCCCCCTATAATACCTACAAATATCCGGGACTTCCCAAAGGGCCTATTGCATCACCGGGCGAAGCCGCAATAAAGGCTGCTTTAAATCCCGCAAAAACCAATTATCTGTATTTCCAGAACGATTCAGAAGGAATACTCCATTTCACAGATAACTACAACGAACATTTAAACAATATGAAGAAGTATCAATAATATGGAAAATTTAATTAATTATGACTATATAAATGAATATTTTGATAAGCTTATTTCGGATGACAACGGTTTTCTAAAAGAGCTTGAGGATTATGCCCACGAAAATTATATACCCATAATCTTCAAAGAGGTTAAGGCATTTTTCAGATATCTTATTCCGGAGCTTAAACCGAAAAAAATACTCGAAATAGGAACTGCTATCGGCTATTCGGCAATTCTTATTGCCTCTCTTGCACCCGAAGCTACCATAACGACCATAGAAATATCCGAAGAAAGATTTGAAGAAGCAAATTATAATATCAAAAAAGCGGGGTTAAGCGATCGAATTAACATTATAAACGACGATGCCGCCGAGGTTATTCCCTACTTAAAAACCAATTACGACCTTATATTTATTGATGCCGCAAAAGGTCAGTATTCTTTGTATTATAAATACTGCAAAGAGCTTCTTTCCGAAGGCGGTACACTTATCTTTGATAATATTCTTTTTAAAGGGTTGCCTGCAAATGACGAGCTTGTTTCTCATAAGCACCGCACCATTGCAAACAATTTAAAAGAATTCAACAAACTTGTTATGGATGACCCGAATCTGACCTCTGCAATTCTTCCGTTAGGTGACGGATTAATAATTTCACGAAAGGAAACAAAAAATGAAAAAGCCTGAATTACTCGCTCCTGCAGGAGATCTTATAAAATTAAAAACTGCCATAGATTATGGCGCAGATGCCGTTTATTTTGGCGGAAAGAGTATGTCTCTTCGTACCGCATCCAACAATTTCTCATATGAAGAAATGGAAGAGGGAGTATCTTATGTTCATCAAAACGGCAAGAAGTGTTATACTGCATTAAACATTCTTGCTCATAACAGCGACCTTGAGGGAATTTATGATTATCTCGACGACCTTGAAAGGCTTAAGGTTGACGGCGTTATCGTTGCCGATCTCGGTCTTGTTGATATAATAAGAACATACAAACCATCACTTGATTTGCATATTAGCACACAGGCAAGCGTTACAAACTACGCAACCGTTAATATGATGAAAAAATTAGGCGCAAAACGAGTTGTTCTGGCAAGAGAATTATCTCTCGAAGAAATTTCAGACATAACAAAAAGATGTGATGATATAGAAATAGAGTGTTTTGTTCACGGTGCAATGTGTATGTCTTATTCAGGCAGATGCCTGCTTTCAAATTTCATGGCGGACCGTGCTTCCAACAAGGGTGACTGTGCACAGCCCTGCCGTTGGGAATATGCACTCGTAGAAGCCAGACGCCCCGGTGAATATATGCCGATTTCAGAAGACGAAAGAGGTACATATATC
>JAZOOC010000018.1:0-3528 GCA_045654825.1 Clostridia bacterium
TGAAACAGAGAATTCTAAAATTCTCTGTTTTTTTCAAGAATATTTTTTATTTCTTTATAAAAATCTGATTTTTCGGAAATCTGATTATAATCTTTGACTATTGAACGAATTTTATTTTCTACAGACAGCACATCTTCTTCAAATATCCGTGCAGACATCCTGTATGCCCCGCTTCCAAAAATTATCATTTGCTCAAGTGCATCCGAAGTTGCTACCGTTACCCTATAATTTTTACTGAGCTCTTTTGCGGTTTTTTCAATATAAGTATCCGCAGTTTGAGATTCTCTTGTATATACAACTGTTATACCGTCGATTTCCTCTTTTTCTCCCCTGTTGCCTTTAACCTTATAAGCATCAAAAACAACTATTATCTCATATTTTTTGAATAATTTATATACAGACAATCTTTCAATCAGGCTGTCTCTTGCTGATTCAAGACTAACCTTGGAAAGCTCCTTTAAATAATCCCAGGCAAATATTATATTGTAGCCATCAACAAGCAAATACTCTTTCTCGGGCATTTTCTTTTCCTTTAATTTATATCTGTCAAGAGTTGCTTTAGGTGTTTTTAATGTATGATTGGGATTTTTGCGTTCAACCTTTCCGTAGGTGTTTTCAAAAATCTTAAGAAGCTCTTCATCGCTTGCTTTTGTATTTGATGAAGTTTTAACAACAGTTGTTTCCTCCTCTTTAATCGGCTTTAAAACACTATCAAGGTGCATATAATCGTAAACTTCATTCCATTTAACATTAAAGCCTGCTCCATGAGCGCAAAAAACCGAATCAGCCGTATTTTCCAAATCATTATCACAGTTATATCCGATGCGTTCTATAACCTCTTGCTGATTTTTACATTCACCATATCCACTGAATACACAACTTAACTTACCTTTACCGTGAGTGTATTCAATAAGCTCTCTCTGATAATGTCTGATAGCACACGCAGGCACATTACCGCTTATTTTTGTTATATTCCCTCTTGTAAGAGGCATTGTGAATGTTGCACCCATCCTGTCAATATCTGTCATTGCCCTGCCTGTATTTTCAGTAGGAACTTCAAGAATGAAATCATAATACGGCTCAAGCAACACATTTTTTGCCATTCTCAAGCCTTGTCTTACAGCTCTGTATGTCGCTTGTCTGAAATCGCCGCCGTCGGTATGCTTTTCATGAGCCCGTCCGGATTTCAAAGTGATTTTAATGTCTGTAAGGAGTGAATTAGTAAGAACACCAGTATACTTTTTTTCAAGAAGATGTGTAAAAACAAGTCTTTGCCAGTTTTTGTCAAGAATTGCTTCGCTCACATCAGTTTCAAATTGCATACCGCTTCCTCTTGGAAGTGGTTCAAGAAGAAGATGCACCTCTGCATAATGCTTAAGAGGTTCATAATGACCTACTCCCTCAACCTTTTCTGCTATTGTTTCTTTATATATAATGCTTCCCTCTTCGAACTGAACATCAAATCCAAACCGTTTGGATATAAGTTGTTTTAATACTTCAAGCTGAATTTCTCCCATCAGTCTGAGCTGAATTTCTTTGGCTTGTTCATTCCAAGAAACATTTAACTGTGTTTCTTCCTGTTCGAGCTCTTTCAACTTGGAAAGTGCTGTAACATAATCAATATCTTTCGGAAGAATAACTCTGTAGTTAAAAATAGGTTCAGCTGTAAGCTTTCCTGAATTTCTCTCAAATCCTATACCCTGCCCTGCATATGTTTTTTTAAGTCCGGTAAGTGCACATACTGTTCCTTTTTCTGCTATATCACAGGTTTTATATTTTTCCCCCGAGTAAATACGGATTTCGTTAATTTTTTCAGTATAATTGTCGTCAGTTTCAAGTACGCTTTTTACTTTAAGGCTTCCGCCTGTTATCTTTATAAAAGTAAGTCTTTGCCCTTTTTCATCGGTTGTAATTTTAAATACTTTAGCACCTAATTCTTCGGGAGAAGCATCCGCTTTAGTATACTCAGAAAAACATTTTATAAATTCTTCCACGCCCTCCATCTTTAAGGCAGAACCCGAAAAACACGGGAAAACTTTTCTTTCTTTTATAACCCGTATTATATCATCTTTAGATAAGTTTCCGTTTTCAAGATATTTTTTCATTAAATCTTCATCCGAAAGAGCAACGGTTTCATAAAATTCATTTTCGGACATATTCGAAAAATCTATAAATTCGCCATTAAATTCGTCATTTAATTCATTAATTACCTTAAATTTGTCTGCACCATCAAGGTCCATTTTATTTATAAAAATAAATGTAGGTATATTTCTTTTTTCAAGAAAGCTCCATAATGTTTTAGTATGTCCTTCAATTCCGTCAGTCCCGCTTATAAGCAAAATCGCATAGTCTAAAACATCAAGTACTCTTTCAGCTTCGGCAGAAAAATCCACATGACCGGGTGTATCTAAAAGAGTTATAACCGTATCCTCGTATTTAAGCACAGCTTGTTTTGAGAAAATAGTTATACCTCGTTTTCTTTCAATTTCATTTGTATCTAAAAATGTATTCTTACTGTCAACACGGCCAAGATTTCTTATCTCTCCCGCCAAATATAAAAGTCCCTCCGAAAGAGTTGTTTTACCCGCATCAACATGTGCAAGAATACCTGCTACTATCTTTTTCATATATACTCCGTAAAATATTTTCTGTCATTTTATCACAAAATACAAACAAGTGCAAATCTTTTAAAACATTTATTCATTTTTTAAATTAATTTAAGCAAAAATATTGACAAATATGCAATTTTGCATTATAATATTACAAGTGTTCAGATAAATGCTGATGTGGCACAGCTGGTAGCGCAACGCCTTGGTAAGGCGTAGGTCGGCGGTTCAAGTCCGCTCATCAGCTCCATAGCCGACTGATTGTCGGTTATTAAGCACCATTAGCTCAGTTGGTAGAGCACCTGACTCTTAATCAGGGTGTCCAGGGTTCGAGTCCCTGATGGTGTACCAAAACCGGTGAAATCGTTGATTTCATCGGTTTTTTGTTATACAAAATAATCAGGGACTCGAAGCCTGAGAGGGTTTTGGCGTTTAAAAAAACAGTTTGGTGAACTGTTTTTCAGCCAAAAGGTGCGCTGACGGGTACTGAAAGGCTTGCCTTTCGGTCGTCAAGCAGTGCAGATGCGAAGCATATGCTGTCCCTGATGGTGTACCATCCCAAAAATCCGATAACTTAAAATATCTTGAAATAACCTCAAATAACTCTTTCACGGTTGTCAAATGGTAGTCAACTCGTTTTTAGTTAGTGATACATTTTTGTTTTTATTTATACATATTTCAATATTTCCAGATGAAAAAAAGCCGCATTTTAGCGGCTTTTCATTATTTATTTATTCTTCTATGAATTCTTTTTCAGACATCGAGAGCAGCTTAACAAATTCTCTTCGTATTTCATATATAAAATGAGAATTAAAGGAAAGCTTTTTATCAGGTTTTGATATAGACATAAAACTTTTGTGTTCAATTTCTGTAGTTTACGTATTATTTTTTTCAGCTTCTATACTTCTTTCTAAAAAAGATA
>JAZOOC010000019.1:0-7759 GCA_045654825.1 Clostridia bacterium
AGAGAGATAACTCCTACTCCTTTATATCCCGGTAAATTAACATTAATTTCGTTTGGTGAAACTCTGTCCACAATACCCATAACTACCTGTCCGTTATGTAGGGATGAATTGGGATAGGTTTCCAGCATATCAGCAAAACTTTCCTCTGTTGCTGACATAATTTTTTCTTCTGACATAATATTCAGAACCTCCTTTATTATATAAGACGGCGTTGATGCACCGGCTGTAATCGAAATTTTTTCTTCGGTATATTTACGATCTTTTATATCATCAGCAGTCTGTATAATAATAGTATTATCGCATACTTCCTTACATTTAAGATACAGCTCATATGAGTTAGAACTGCTCTTTCCGCCGACTACAATCATAAGATCGGATTCCGAAGCCAATTTTCTTGCTTCTTCCTGCCTTTCGGAAGTCGTAGTACATATTGTATCAAACACTTCTATACTTTTACAAGTGTTTTTTAAAAATTTAATATAATTGTAAAATTTCTCTTTATTTATTGTAGTTTGTGCAACTACTGCAATATTATCCGCATCTTTGAACCTGTTTTCAAGCTCCTTATTGATTTCTTCTTCATATAATATGGTTGCACTGTTTTCGCACCACCCGTTAATTCCAACAACTTCGGGATGGTCTTTCTTTCCAATAACAATTATTTTTTTACCGTCCTGATAACATTTTTCAACTATTTTATGAATTTTTTTAACATAAGGACAGGTTAAATCAACATATTCTATTCCTTTATTCTTAAAATATTCATATTTATCCTTGCCGATACCGTGTGCGCGGATTATAACAAGAGAATCTTTATCAAGCTTAGATAAATCCTCTGCTATATCAACACCGTGTTTTTTCAAATCTTCGATCACAATTTCATTGTGAATAACCGGTCCGTAGGTATAAATCTTTTTATTTTCTTCTTCTGCAATCCTGTATGTATTTTCAACCGCACGCTTAACACCGAAGCAAAAACCTGCACTGTCTGCTACCTTAATGGTTTTCATTTAATTCCTCCAAAAGATTAGAAATTTCTTTCATAAGACGGGTGGTTTCAGCCGTCAGTTCTTCCGAATTGTTAACCTCATTAATTTTAAAAGGCTTTCCGTATATAACTTTTGACTGTGTGAACAAACGGGGTTTTGCGTTAATCGCACACGGAACAAGAAAACACCCTGTTTTTTTGGCAATAAGACTTACTCCGTTTTTTCCCTCACCGAGTTTTCCGTCTTTGCTTCTGGTGCCTTCCGGGAACATAACAAGCGGTTTTCCGTCGTTAACAACAGAAATAGCTTTTTTAATTCCCCCTATATCCCCTGTTCCTCTTTTTATGGGATATATATTAAAGCTTTTTGCAACCATTCTTATAAAGGCGAATTTAAAAAGCTCCGCCTTTGCTATAAACGCACAGTCTTTTCTCATTCCGCAAGCAAGAAAAAACGGATCAAGAGCGCTTACATGATTACCACAAAGAATATATCCCCCATCGGCTGGCAGATTTTCTTCTCCATAAAATTTTACTCTGTATGCAAGTTTTAAATAAACTTTCGCCAAAGCTCTTACTGCTTTATATAACATTTCCTTTACCTCTTATAATATTCATTGCCGCTTCTGCGGTTTTATTCAAATCAAGCTCGGAATTATCTAATATAACTGCATCTTTTGCAGGCTTTAAAGGGTCTATTTTTCTTGTTGAATCGTTCTTATCGCGGAATTTTATATCCTCAAGAATTTTTTCATAAGGCTCTTTTTCGCCAAGCTCGATAAACCGTCTTTTCGCTCTGGTTTCGCAAGATGCCGTTAAAAAGATTTTGATTTCGGCATCGGGAAAAACCTTGGTGCCGATATCTCTCCCATCCATTATAACCGAGCTGTTTTCGCTCATCTTACGCTGAAGATACACCAAAGCCTCTCTTACTTCTTTTATTACCGCAACTTTGGATGCTGCAATCGAAGCTTCGGGAGTTCTTATTTTAAGGGAAACATCTTCACCATTAAGATATACCTTAAGCTTATCATCTTTATATTCCATATCAATTTCAACTTCGGGAAGTATTTTAACAACACTTTCTATATCATCTGCAGAAATTCCATTATTCAAACAATAAACCCCCACCGAACGATACATTGCACCCGAATCGATATAGGTTATACCAAGCTTCTTGGCTATAATTTTAGCAAGCGAGCTTTTACCCACTCCCGCCGGTCCGTCTATGGCTATTTTATAATTTTTCATAACATCCTCCTATCAGCAGTTTTCTCCTGCAAGATAGCCTGTTGAAAAGGCAATCTGCAGATTAAATCCGCCTGTATAACCGTGAACATCTATGATTTCGCCTGCAAAAAACAAGCCTTTTACCTTTTTGGATTCCATAGTTGACGGATTGATTTCTGACACTTCAATTCCTCCGTCAGTTATTATGGCTTCGTTTATACTTCCCTTGCATTTTACCGCAAAGGTCATATTTTTAAGAACATTTAAAAGTTTTTTTCTTTCGCCTGATGTTATCTGATTAACTTTTTTATCTTTATCTATACCCGAAAGCTCTGCAACAATATCTATCATTTTTTTCGGAAGTAAATCAGATAATGAATTTATATAATTTTTATTGGAATATTTTTTAAAATCTCTCTGTATTCGTTCATCCAGCTTTTCCTCGGTAAGTGCAGGCTTTAAATCAATAACAAGAGAGGTCTTTTTTCCGTCGGGAACAAAAGATGACATCGAGAGTATAACAGGTCCTGAAACGCCCTTTGAGGTAAAAAGCATTTCGCCGAAATCCTCATATATTTTTTTATCCTCTTCGGAAATAAGTTTTACTCCTATGTTTTTTAAAGATAATCCCTCAAGTTTTTTGGGAATATCCCCCTCAAGAATCAGAGGAACAAGTGCAGGTTTAAGCTTGGTTACCCGATGCCCGTGTTCTTTTGCCATACGATAACCGTCACCTGTACTTCCCGTAAGCGGATAAGACAAACCGCCTGTTGCAACAATTACAGATTCTGCATAAATTTCTTCTCCGTTTTCGAGAACCACACCTTTTATTTCCCCATCATTAACCATAAGCTTTTCACAAGGATTATATATGATATCTGCTTTTTTTACAAAATCTTTCAAAGCAGAGAGTATATCCATAGACTTATCCGAAACGGGAAATACTCTTTCTCCCCGCTCAACCTTAAGAGGAACTCCAAAGCTTTCAAAAAATTCCATAAGGTCTTTATTTGTATATGAATAAAACGCACTGTATAAAAATTCGTGGTTTTTTACTATATTATCAAAAAACTCTGAAATATCCGCATTGTTGGTAAGATTACATCTTCCCTTTCCTGTAATCAGAAGTTTTTTGCCCAGTCTGTTATTTTTTTCTATTATAACGGTTTTTTTATTCCGCAGAACTGCTCTGCCTGCTGCAAAGAGTCCGGCAGGGCCTCCTCCTATAACCGCAACATCATATTTATTTATCATAGACATCATATTCATCCCATATACTTTCCAGTTTCATAAATTTATTGCTCACCTGCTCGGAATTGATTGAGGACAAGGCAACAATGATTGAGTTTATAAGCGACAAGGGTGCAACAAGTGAATCTGCAAATGAAGCCATATCGCTTACCGCATAAAGAGAATAATCCGCAAATTCATTAAGCGGTGAATTTTTACCGTCTGTCAACGCTACCACCTTTGCACCGCAGCTTCTTGCATATTTAAGCGCGTTAACAGTTCTTCTTGAATACCTGGGAAAGCTTATTCCTATAATTACATCATTTTCATCTATATTTATCAGTTGTTCAAACAGGTCTGTTATTGCATTGGCATTTAAAATTTCAACATTATCAAACATAAAGTTTAAGTTGAAGCCAAGAAAACCTGCCAGAAAAGATGCACTTCTTACACCAAGTATATATATTTTTCTTGCGTTTAAAATTGCCTCTATCGAACTGTCAAAAGATTTTCTGTCTATCCCCGCAAGAGTATTTTTAAGATTATTTATATCTGAATTGAAAACAAAAGGAAGTATTTCATCGGGTGCGGAATTAAGCTTTGTAAATTCAATTCTTTCTGCAGCCGTCAGCTTAACCGAAACATATTGCTTTAATGCCTTTTGAAATTCCGGATAACCGTCGTACCCCAAATCACAGGCAAAACGCACCGCAGTCGATTCACTCACACCGACCGAACGCGCAAGAGATATAGCTGTCATACGGGCGGCTTTTTCACCTGAACCAAGAATAAAATCCGCTATTTTTTTTCTTCCCTTACTCAAAGACTGATAACGGGAATTTATTCGCTGAATTACATTATGTCCGTTCATATATCCGCACTTCTTTCAATTTAATAATATTCTCGTTGCCCAAAGGCAACATATCGCATCGAAGATATATCGCGTACCAAGTACATATCGCAAATGCCGTCAGGAATTTATATCGCTGCGGTTGATGATACCTCAACCGCATATAAAGACTGTATAATCTGGATGCCAACTCCCCCCCTTTAGTGGCGGTTCGTGTAACGTTAGACCCAAAAACATCTTTCGCTTATTGCTTTTCTCTACCTAAAATGAAAACCGAGCCCAGTATTAAAACCATGCCTATTAGAGAATACACAGAAAGCTTTTCTCCCAATACCAAGACACTTAAAATTGTTGCCGCCATTGGTTCAAGTATTCCTAAAGAAGATGCCGTTCCCGCAGGAATTTCGCGAAGCGCCAGTGTATATAAAACATAAGGGAGAATGCAGGCAAAAATGCCAATCCCAAAGCAAAGTAAAATGACAACAGGCGGGTTAAGCGAAATACATCCAATAAGCTCCGTGGAATTTGCAACCAAAAGTCCCACAACGATACTGAACAAGAAGCAGTATAAATTCGCTTTAACCGGACTTATCCCTTTGTTCATCTCGATTTTTGTAATAATGTTGTAGGACGCATAAGCAATTCCCGATAAAAAGCCAATGAAAATCCCCATGCCATCCGCCTTGAAATCACCTATAATTCCCGATGTAAATGCACACCCAACGAGCATTCCTGAAACTGCAATCAATTTCATACGGCTTAGCTTTTCGCCTAAAAATAAAACAGAATAAATCATAACAAAAACAGGAGCTGTGTACATAAGCACAACAGCAGTAGAAACCGACGTGAGCTGCATGGACTGGTAATAACAACTTGCAGTCAAAAAAAAGGAAATCCCGCCGCCTGCAAACAAAATCATTTCTTTAAAATTAGTTTTAAAAAGCTTTCTGTCAAAGAAAACAACAAATACAACCATACATAAAAAAGAAACTCCACCTCTCACTAAAGTCATTTGCAGAGATGAAACGCCGTAAGGCGCAAGATATTTAACAAATATCCCGCTTGTTCCCCACAAAGAACATGCAAGTATTATGTACAAAAGTCCAAATTTCTTCATTGTAATTCTCCTAATATAACGACTGTATAATATAGATGCCAATGATTTGAACGATATACTCACATCGTTCGTGCTGCATCAAAGCCAGAAGTCTTCTTCTTTGATTTCCGAAAAATCTCCCTCCACAAAGCCGGCAGCTTTCAAAAGTTTTTCAACCTCAAATTGAAGAGTCTCATATTTGTTATGAGAATCCGAGCCATAAGTTACTGGAATTCCCATTTCAAAAAGTTCCCTCAAAAATTCGGCGTATTGTCTGCGGAATTTTTCGCTTGCTTTTTGAGAACATAATACCGCTTTATTACACTCTACATATTTTTTATTTTCTTTAAGCGCACTTGCAATATCCATGTTCATTGATCGTGGAATAACCGAAAAGTCATCGTACCATACAGCTTTACCATTGTACCAAGGATGACCAAGTATTGTGACTCTTTCATCACAGGCAAGCCACATTTGTTGACGATACCACTCCTTAATCATAGCATCTTTGTCCACAGGAAGGTTCTTTGCGTTAGGTACATCAATTCTCCAATGGGCAGCACCTATTGCATAACGAATTCCGTAACCCATCAACTGTTCCTTCGTCTGCGCAAGTTCAATTGCATACGGTTTATCCATGATGGGCGGAACATATCCTTCTCTTGTACCTGTTTTTTCAATATAATCAAATTCAGGTTTTTCAATTGGGGTAAGTTCAACGCCTAAAATTATTTCAGGATGCTTTTTTTGAAACGCCTTTACACTGTTTGCAGACGATTTCAAATCACCCAAAAACTTATCATCATTAAAATTCGCATGATCCGTAATGCCAATTCGCTTGATTCCCATTTCCTTTGCTTCTCTTGCAATTTTTTCTAAAGTAAGTGTTGCATCATAAGAACTTTCACTATGTATATGCCAATCAGATTGTATAATCATAAAATCATCCTTCCGATATTTTTCGTCTTTCTTTACTATGCGGGACAGACGGTTTAGATGCAAATCTTGTCCGGCGATAGTTCGTGCTAAGTTAGACATAAAAAACAATTACTCTTCATACAATACTTTAAATCCAATCTCGGATAAAATATCAGGATCATGAAATAACACGGGAATATATTTTTCCTTCCTGTATTCTTCAACAAAGTATTTGCTTTTTTCCAAAGAGACACTACTGCCGGTTGCCTTACTTTTTAACAGATTATCCTTGGTGTAGCATTCATCCCCACAAAAAACATATGTATATTTTCCGCAATTAACCAGAACAACTGAAGAACCGGCCGAATGACCGCCTATATGTTTAATTTCAATGTTATCAAATATTTTTTCACTTTCAACAAAAGTTGATAGTTGTTTATCATCCGGCAAATATCTTACTGCCGAGTCCAACTCTTTTTGATGTAAATGTATTGTTGCTTGCGGATAATTGTACACCGCATCTATATGATCATGATGTGAATGGGTAATTATTACATCCGTTATCTCAGTCCGCTTTACCCCACATTTTTCAAGAACCTTTACAGGCATTTCAAATTCAAATAATTCAAAACCCGGCATAGTGTCACAACCAACATCTATTAAAATCTTTTTGTTTTTATATTCTATTAAGAAAAACAACAGTGCAATAGGCAACTTTATGTTTTCATTTCCATCCTGAAATGCCATTCTTTCAGTAATTTCAGTTGTGCCATATTTAAATGCGATCAATCTCACAGTGACATTCCCCTCTCATTTCGACATCATTCGACAATCTTACTATAAAGACTGTATAATCTAGATGCCAGCCTATTTTACATCAAAATGAACTGCCGCACTTAATGCTTCCCATGTCTCTTCTATCATTTCTTCCGTATATTTTTGCGGTCTGCTAAATACCGCTTGTCCAAGTACATTCAATTTATCATATAATTCTTTATTCATATCAATTTCATACCATGCATCACATCCAGAAGCTTGGTCAAGCAATAGTACGATATCATTAAATCTACGGTCTTTCAGATACGAATTGTGCGGATATAGTTCAACTAAACGATAGCCGTATCTTGTGTTTTCAGTATTATATTTATGTATTGCGATTTCTTCTGTTTGTATACTCTTATTAAGCATACCAATTATCAGATTTCCATAATCACTGACAAACTTTGTATCAATATCTGCCTGAATACGGTTATCCTTTAAATAACCGACATAGAGCATTCCCGAAACAACTAAAATCAAAGCAATAAACAAAGATATAAAACTTTTTCGATTCAACATTTTCATTCTATCCTTTCGTCAATTTCCGACATACTTACTATACTAATGTCAAGTTAAGAACAAAACAAACCCAGCTACAAAATCCCTGTTCAATACAGTATCGAACAGG
>JAZOOC010000020.1:0-8756 GCA_045654825.1 Clostridia bacterium
AATCGGAGGACTAAAAATGAAAAGAATAATTACTCTTTTAATAATTTTTGCATTACTTATATCAGTTGTTCCGGCATTTGCAGATGGCGGAACTGTATATACATTATCCTTAAAGGATGCAATTAATATGGCACTTAAGGATAACGGTCAGCTTGCGGTTTTAAAAGCAACTCAATACAGCAACAGCATTAATGCAGATGCAGCAAAGCTAAACCGTATATCCTACAAGGAATATACTGTTCCTGCATCCTCATATGAGCTTATGTATATCAAAAAAGGATATTATGAAGATTTATATAAATCTCTTATGAGGCTTAATAAATTAGAAACCAAACAGGTTACACAAAAGATTACATATAATGTTACCGAAAGCTACTACAATTATAAAATCGCCGCTTCTCTTTGCGAGCTTACCGAAAACGCATATAACCTTGCTTTGGAAAATTTCAAAGCAGTCAGTGAACGATACCAGCTTGGAATGATTGCAAAAATAGATTTAGACAATGCAGAAATAAGTGTTGAATCGGTTAAAAACACACTTGAAGTATATAAGAGAAATCTTTTAATTGCAAAGGACAATCTTAAAATCCAGCTCCAGATTGAAGATGAAAACTGCGATTTTGTTTTAAAAGACCCGATTGTAACCGAAGAGATAAATCCCGATTTTGAAAAAGACCTCGTTTATGCAATGGAAAACAGATATGACATTAATGCCTTAAAGGAAAATTACGAGCTTTCAAAACTCTATCTTGAATACTCAAAAAGCCTTACTCCCTCTTCCGCAACCTATCAGAGTGCATACAGCGATTTTTTAAACAAAGAGTATAATTACAAAAACAACAAAAAGCTTATTGCCCTATCGGTTAAAAACACATATTTTAATCTTTTAAACTCACTTGATAGTTTAAAAACCGCAGAAAAAACTGCTGTTATAGCAAAGCAGAGATACGATATAAACAAAGTTAAATATGAAAACGGAATGATAACCAACACCGAATTCACACAATCACTTAATGATTATTTAAAAGAAAACATAAATCTTGAAAACGCAAAACTGACATATAAAATGGCAACTGAAAAATACAATTCAGAGATTTCCATAGGTTTATAAGGAGAGCAAAATGAAAGCTATTAAGAAAACAACAGCATTTTTACTTATTTTAACAACAATTCTCGGATTTTCAGCCTGCAAAAAAGATGACGATAATTCCGAAACAGGCAATGCAACAAATGTTACAATATATGAAGTGAGAAAAGACTCCATTAACGAAACCGCTTCTTATACGGGTGAGATACTCGGTGCTGAAACAACCGTAGTTTCATCGCAGACTTCGGGAATAGCACAGACTATACATATTAAAGAGGGAGATTTTGTATCCGAGGGAACTCTTCTTTTATCAATAGATTCCTCACAGTACCAGCTTGCATATAATCAGGCACTTGCGGCATACAACAGTGCGCTTGCAGGCAAAAAAAGCGCGGAGGCAAGCTATAACAGTGTAACAGGCGGAAGCTCAAAGCAGACTATTAACCAGCTTGAAGCCGCAATGAATTCAGCAAAGCTTTCTTACGATAATGCTCTTGATATATATAACAAGCAGAAAACTCTTTTTGATATGGGTGCTATAAGCCAGGTTGAATACAACTCCCATAAAACAAATATGGAAAACGCAAAATTAAATTATGAAACCGCGAAAAGCAACTACGAGCTTACAAAAAATGTGGTTGTAAACGAATCCGAGCAATCCGCAAAGGCAGGGGTGGAAACCGCTTCCGCAGGAGTTATGCAGGCAAAAGCGGCGCTTGATATTGCGGCAAACAATCTTAACAACTGCAGTATAACCGCTCCCATTTCGGGATATATTTCCTCAAAAACCGTAAGCAGAGGGCAGATGGTAGCGGCAGGAGTAAGCCTGTTTACCATAACCGATACTTCCTCGGTGGAAGTGCAGATAAATGTTACCGAATCGGTAATTTTAAGACTTAATGAAAACACAAAGGCAAAGATAGATGTTGCAAGTGCAGAACTTGAAAACATCGAGGGGACAATAAGCCTTATAAACCCCGTAAAAAATACCGCTACAGGACTTTATACAGTTAAAATTTCAGTCCCCAACCCCGACGGCATTTTAAAATCAGGTATGATTGCAAAACTAAATCTTGTTACAGAAGAAAAAGAAAACACAATAACAATCCCATCCGAAGCTTTAATTCAGTCAGACGACGGAGAATTCTCGGTATATACAGCCAATGGTGATAAAGCTGAAAGAAAAGATGTAAAAACAGGAATTTCAAATGATGAATTTACAGAAATAACAAGCGGTTTAAAACCGGGAGACAAGGTTATTGTTAAAGGCAAGGACTACCTTACAGACGACAACAATCAAATCAGAATAGTATCCAAACAGGGAGAATAGAAATGAAACTTCACGAACTTTCAGTAAAACGGCCGATTGCCGTAACAATGGCGGTACTCATTTTTGTTGTTATAGGTCTTTATTCCCTTTCGATGCTTCCGATAGAAATGATGCCTGAAATGGAAATGAACTACGCGCTTGTTTACACCTCATATTCAAATGCAGGCTCATCCGAGGTGGAAACACTTGTAAGCCGTACAATAGAGGGAGCAATAAGCTCGGTTTCGGGAATAGATACCATTCAAAGCCAGTCCTCCGAGGGAACCTCGGTGGTAATGGCTTCTTTTGCGGCAAGTATAGATATGGATAAAGCGGTTGCAGATATGGAAGCAAATATAGACCTCATCGAAGATTTTCTTCCCGAAAATGCTTCAGAGCCTATGGTTATGAAGCTTGATATGACTATGATGCCATCCGCAATGATGAGCATAAGCTATGAGGGTTACGACCTTATCCGCACAAAAAAATTCGTCGAGGACAATCTCCAGAACAGACTTGAGGCGGTTGACGGAGTTGCCTCGGTAAGCATTGCAGGTGCAAGAGACCGAATAATCGAAGTTGTTTTAAATCCCGATGCCCTCTATGCTCACAATATGACAGTATCTGCAATTTCTTCCTCAATTGCGGCGCAGAATACAAATATGCCTGCAGGCTCAACCGAGGGTATGAACAAACACCTTTCGGTAAGAGCACTCGGAAAATTCAGCTCAATAAAGGATATTGAAAATGTTCCTTTAAACACCGCAACAGGTCAGATTATCCACCTTAAAGATATTGCACAGATAAACGACACTTATTCGGATTTTGAAAGCCACTCAAGACTTAACGGTGAGGATGCAATTTCGGTTACTATTACCGCAGAATCAGATGCAAACACCGTTGATGTTATAAAAGAAGTTATAAAGACTCTTGAATCGGTAAAATCTCAAAATCCCCGTTTTACATATAATATGACAATGGAACAGGCAAGCTTTATCGAAGATGCGATAAGCTCAGTTGCACAAAACGCCGTAACAGGTGCTTTTCTTGCAATAATTGTATTGCTTTTGTTCCTCGGAAACATAAAAACCTCTCTTGTTATCGGAATAACAATGCCGGTATCCATAATAACAACATTTATAGGTATGTATTTTTCGAAAATGTCGTTAAATGTTGTTTCTCTGGGCGGTCTTTCTCTCGGTGTTGGTATGCTTGTTGACAACGCAGTTGTTGTTATTGAAAATATTTACAAAAGAAAATCCGAGCTTAAAGAGGATGCCGAAACCTCTGCAATAGCAGGTGCAGGACAGATGTTCTCCCCTGTTATCGCATCGGTGCTTACAACCTGTATTGTATATGTCCCAATACTTTTTATAGACAATATGGTTGCTGTTATGTTCAAGCAGCTTGCATTCAGCATAATCTTCTCACAGCTTGCTTCTCTTCTTGTAACTTTCCTTATTATACCTATGTTCACCTCAAAAATGAAAGACGGCGAGAAGAAAACAAAGAAACTTGAATTCATTACCCTTCCTTTTGAAAACATAATGAATTATCTTTACAAAAAGTATGAAATCCTTTTAAGAAAAGCTCTTAAGGAGAGTAAAAAAGTCGTTTCTGCGACCTTAATTATTTTTGTTTTAAGTCTTGTTGTTTTAGGAATGCTGGGAATGACTCTCATGCCCTCAACCGATGAGGGAACTGTAACAGTAAGTGTTTCTATGCCTCAGGGCACAAAACTTTCGGATACAGATAAAATGACCGAACAAATAGAAAATCTTTTAAAGGAAAACGAATATATAAACACCGTTTTCTCCAATGTAGGCTCTTCGGGTTCTATGTCTGCAATTACCGGAGCGGGAGAAAATTCCTCCTCAATTACCGTAACACTTAAAGACAAAAGGAACAAATCAACCGACGAAGTTGCACAGGATATCCGTATTCTTTTAGGAGATATAGCAGGTGCGGAAATTTCGGTTGAAACTTCAAATTCCGCTATGAGCGGTATGGTTTCGGATGAACTTTCTTTTCAGTTTTCAGGAAAAGACGATAAAGAGCTTGAAGGGTTTGTAAAAGAGGCGGAAAAACTTCTTAAAACGATTGACGGTGTTATCGAAACTGAAACATCCCTTTCAGATACAAAATCCGAAGCAAGAATAAAAATAGATTCCGACCGCGCTGCAAAATACGGATTTACCACCGCGGTTTTATCCGCACAGATACAGTCGGTGCTTGATTCTTCAACTCCCTCAAGATATACCGAAAACGGAAGCGAATATGATATAAAAATCGTATATCCCAAAAACTATGTAAATAATTACAACGATTTAAAAACACTGCAGATTAAATCTCCTATGGGTCAATGGGTTACCCTTTCAGATATTGCAGATATAGTTATCGAACAGGGTCAGACAACTCTTACAAGAATAGACCAGAAAAGAATAATAACCTTAAGTGCAAAGCTTTATGAAACCGATATGGCAACCGCAAACAGAAGCTTTAACAAGCTTCTTGAAAAGGTAGATTTCCCCGAGGGAGTTTCTCTTACAGCTGCGGGAAGCTTTGAAATTATGATGGAGGCTATGAGCTCTCTTCTGATTGCGATAATCCTCGGTATACTTCTTATGTATTTTGTTATGGCGGCTCAGTTTGAAAATTTAAAACAACCCTTTATAATACTTTTTACAATTCCGCTTTGTATGATAGGTGTTGTTCTCGCACTTGTTCTTACCGGAAATCCCCTTTCGGTTGTAGGCTGTATCGGAATACTTATGCTTACAGGTATTATAGTAAACAATGCTATCATTCTTATTGACCATGCAAATATATTAAAAAGGGAAAATCCCGACATACCAACCGACGAAATTCTTGTCAATGCAGGTCTCGGAAGAATGCGTCCTATCCTTATGACCTCTCTTACTTCGGTACTCGGTTTTCTTCCTATGGCAATGTCCGGCTCGGGCGGAGCGGCTATGATGCAGCCACTTGCAATAGTTTTAATAGGCGGACTGCTTATAGGAACATTACTTACGCTGTTTATCATTCCGACGGTTTATAAACTGTTTGAGAAAAAAAAGTGATTCTTATGCGGTGTACTCTAAAGGACAGTAATTCAAAAGGCAGAAACGAGAACATTCGTTTCTGCCTTTTATCGTAGGGTGCAGCGTTTACGATGCACCGCATTGTAGGGAACGACCTGCGTGTCGTTCCGCTTTATAAGGTCTTAGGATATCCTAAATATTCGGAAAATGATATACATTTTCCCTGCTTGTTACAGCTGCGGACATTATTTAACTATTATCTCTCCAACACCAATTTTTCCCATTTCTGACGGTTTGATTTTTAGTTGAAGTCCGTACTTAACAGGAATAGATACTTTTTTGGGCAAACATTGTTTTTCTAATTCTATAGTTTTTATTGTTTTTCCGTCAACAATAAATGATACCGTTTTATCATAATCTTCCCAACCAGTATGTCCAATTGTGCATTCAATTGTTGAATATTTACTGTCTAAATTAAATAATGCATATCCAACAGAATCGCTAAACACCAATCCATTAGCATATTTCTTTCCACCCATGGAAAAACTTTGGTACGAAAAATATTCCGTACAATAGTAAGTGTTATATGGTGGGCACGAATCTAATAAATATGTATCGCCAGGCACTTGTTCATCCCATAAATAAACACTTTTTGTTTCTCCGTCCCATGTTACTTGCATATCTGCTAAATTTGCAGTACCTCTAACAGGCATATAAGTTGTTCCATTGTATATAAATGGTTCAATTACTGCACCGTTTGCATCTTTTAATTCGCATAAAACATTGTCTTTATAGACCTTAATGTTATTATAAAGGACTTCTATAGTTTTTGTTCCTGTTGTAGCGAACACTACACCTCCTGTTATTGTTGCACCAATCAAAATACCTACAATTAAACCTTGTAATCTTTTCTTCATTTTGATTTACCTCCAAATTTTTTATTTTATGAATACTATTCACAAAATAAGTATAACATATATTTGCAAAATACGCAAGTGCGTATACGCAAAAATGTAAATTATTTTAAAATATCTTTACGAGGTGTTTTAAAATGGATGTTAAAGATGTAATAGTAAAACGGTTTAATGAGCTTTGTGCCGAAAGAAATATGAGAATAAACGAACTTGCAAATATATCAGGAGTAACACCATCAACTGCATATAGCATGATGGATAAAGCACGCAGAGATGTTTCCATAAGAACAATCAAGAAATTTTGTGATGGATTAGAAATAACATTAGGAGAATTCTTTTCAACAAAAGATTTTGACGATTTAGAACAGGAAATAAAATAAGATTATGGAATTACCAAAACGAAAACCAACAAGATTAAAAGGATATGATTATTCTACGCCAGGTGCATATTTTGTTACAATATGCACGCAAAACCGAGAACAGTTATTTGAAATAGAAAATGTAGGGAACGACCTATGTGTCGTTCCGCCTAAACAAAATAGCATTATCCACAAATGGTTGAAAGAAACAGAGAATAAATTTGACAACATAAAAATAGACAAATATGTAATTATGCCTAACCATATCCATATAATTGTCATAATAACGGAACGACACGCAGGTCGTTCCCTACACGATGTAATGCGATGGTTTGAAACAATGGCTACAAATGAATATATCCGTTATGTTAAAAATGGTGTGCTTAAACTATTTAATAAGAGATTGTTTCAGAAATCATTTCACGATCATATAATTCGCGGTGAAAAAGATTATCAAAAAATATGGGAATACATAGATACAAACCCTTTAAAATGGGAATTAGATTGTTTTCACAATGACAAAAGGTCGTAGCGATTTTGCTACGACCTTTTACTGTCCTTTAGGGCACACCCCATAGGACAATACTTTTTTAATTATTTGTGATACAATTTTTTTGTCTGATACCTCGGCTCACATGTAAGGTTGATACCGAGCTTTTTATAAATATCCTTATCTGTCTGTGACAGAATTACTGTAGAATGTGCTTCGCATCCTCTTAACTGGTCAAGCTTACTCATAGCAAGCTGTGCCGCTTCGTTTCCCGAAGTTGCGCTTATTGTAAGTGCGATAAGAGTTTCATCCGAATGAAGTCTGGGATTATGATTTCCGAGTGTTTTGGTTTTAAGAACCTGAATAGGCTCTATTACCTCGGGGGCTATAAGGTGGATTTCTTTTTCTATATTTCCAAGCGCCTTGACTGCATTTAAAAGTGCCGCAGAAGAAGCTCCGAGAAGCTTTGTTGTTTTACCCGTTACAATTCTTCCGTCAGCAAGCTCTATTGCAACCGCCGGCTGATCCTCGGTTTCGGAAGATTTTTTTATGGCCGCCGCTACGCTCGGACGGTGTTCCACAGTAAGATTTAACTGTTTCATAATAAGCTCGATTTTGCTCACCGATTCGTCCGAAGAATCACCCGTTCTTCTTAAGCAAAGATGACTGTAATATCTTCTTATTATTTCCTCGGAGGAAGCTTTTTTAACAGCCTCATCGTCTATTATGCAGTTACCCGCCATATTAACTCCCATATCGGTAGGAGATTTATACGGACTTTTTCCCGATATGCTTTCAAAAATAGCATTAAGCACAGGGAATACCTCAACATCGCGGTTATAGTTTACCGCAATTTTATCATAAGCCTCCAAATGATAGGGATCTATCATATTAACATCATTCAAGTCTGCTGTTGCCGCTTCATAAGCAAGGTTAACAGGATGCTTCAAAGGAATATTCCATATAGGGAATGTTTCAAATTTAGCATATCCCGCTTTTATTCCCCTTTTATTCTCATGATAAAGCTGAGAGAGACAGGTTGCCATTTTTCCGCTTCCGGGACCGGGTGCGGTAACAACAACCAAAGGACAGGTTGTTTCGATATATTCATTCTTTCCAAAACCGCTTTCGCTGTTTATAGCAGCTATATCGTGAGGATAACCGTCGATAGAATAATGAAGATAAACCTTTATTCCGAGTCTTTCAAGCTTTGATTTGAAAATTTCTGCCGCAGGCTGTGAAGAATATCTTGCAAGAACAACACTTCCCACATACAAATCAGAGGCACGGAAAGCATCTATGAGTCTTAAAACTTCGATATCATAAGTGATACCGAGGTCGCCTCTTATTTTATTTTTTTCTATATCCGAAGCATTTATAACAATTACGATTTCAACTTTTTCGCCGATATTTTTAAGCATCTGAAGCTTACTGTCCGGCTTAAAACCGGGAAGCACTCTTGATGCATGGAAATCGTCGAAAAGCTTTCCGCCGAACTCGAGATAGAGCTTTCCGCCGAATTCGTTTATTCTTTTTGTTATCTGCTCGGATTGCAT
>JAZOOC010000021.1:0-6117 GCA_045654825.1 Clostridia bacterium
AGAGTATTTTTTTCGTTTTCAAAGGAATAGATACATCTCACATCATAGCCAAGATAATTTCTTGCTTCCTCTGCAGAAAAATTGATAATAACACCGCCTACATTAATTGAATTATCTGATGTTTTGTTATTTACACCAATAGCGGCTATATCAGTTGCAACCACTCTATCTTTAATTCTTTTCATTTTGAATTTAGAAGAAAGAATAGTTTCATTATAGTCAGTCGTATATACACTGCTGCCATCATCCTTGATAACAGTCTGATTAAGATAAGCTACATCAAGTGTGTTATTAATAAGGCGTGCAATCTCATCTCTGTATACATAATCGCCAAGTGTTGTAGTTATTCCGTTTAAAATACCAAGTGTTTTTGCAGTTCTCTGGTATCCGGTGGGATATCCCCCTTCGGAAACCGCTTTGTAGTCATAACCTGTTAAAGATACAAGCACTTTTGCTGCTTCCATTACAGTGATACATTCATCAGGCTTAAAGCTTCCGTCTGTGTAGCCGTTCATAAACCCTCTTGTTACTACATAGCTTATGTATCCGAATGCCCAGTAGTCATAAGGGACATCTCTAAAGGGAGAAACATTACCTGTGGCTTCATAGCCTTTTGCACCTGTATCAACATAACAAATAATTTTTGCGAACTCGGCACGGGTAAGAGATTCAAAGGGATTAAAATTACCGTTTTCATCTCCATTCATAATGCCTAACGCCTTGATTTCCTCTATGTCTTTATAATACATGCTCTCGGATATATCGGAGGTATTTGCTGAAAAAGCAGTAAAGGAAACAGACAAAGCTATCGCCAGAATAAGAATAAGAGAAATTTTTCTTTTCATATATACCTCCTTATAATTCGTTCATAAATTCAAGCATTTTATATATTACAACTGCTGCCTGCGCTCTGTTCAAGGTTTCTTTAGGCTTAAAACTGCCATCTTCAAATCCGTTTAAAATACCGTATTCTGCAAGCATCAGTACTGAATTTCTTGCATAATCTGAAATTTCACCTGAATCATTAAAGCTTTTTGTTATATCAATTATCTTTTGTGATTTTGCCGAATACTGAATTATTCTATAGAGAATAAGAGCAGTATCTTGTCTTGTTATTGGTCTGTCAACACCAAATTCAGTTCCATTCAATCCCAATATATATCCTTTGTTTGCAGCACTGGAAATATATTTGTATGCCCAATGATTTTTTGCATCGCTGAAATCAGAGTCTGCATTTTCATCATAAACGCCGAATGCTACCGAAATCATTTTTGTTATTTCTGCACGGGTTACATTGTCGTAGGGTTTATATTCTCCGGGTGCTTTCCCATTTATAATACCTTTTTCAAACAAGTGGTTTATTTCGTTAACCGCCCAAGGCAGATTGCTTATATCTGATAAGCTTATTTTATAATCAAAATCGGTGATTTCATTTTTAGGAACATAACTGTCACCAACGGTAACACCGTCAGTTCCAGCTGCGGCACCTCCGCCACCGCCACCTCCGCCGGCACCTTGTGACGGAGTCTTGTATTTTTCGACAAGATCGCTGATGTTTAAAAGAGCGTATTTTACTTTGCCTTTTAATCCCGTTTCAACATCAGCAATTGTAGTTACATTATTTCTTTCTTCCGAAAGATATAATCCAAAAGCTTTTTTCTCTGAATCTGTGAGATTATCGTACTGTGACATTTCGCTTATAATATCAGCTTCTGTTTTACAATTTGAAAGCAAGCCTGAAATATTTTCATAGTTGCTGATATTTTTGTATTTTGAAAGTATTACCGCTTCAACATATCTTGTTTTAAGGGAATTGAAATCAGCAAATCCCTGATTTCTTAATAGATCATACATTCCGTTAAGCTCTGTTGATGTCATTGTTTTTTTAACTGACTCAATACTTAATTCTTCAAGCTTAAGATATTTATCATTATAATCCTCTATTGTTTTCTTAACTGTATCAGAAGAAGATGCATTATTTATACCGTCTAAAATAGCATATTTATTAAACATATCGTAAATATTGCCTATTTCGAAATTCGGTTTCTTGTCAGCAATCATATGCTGCCATACCACAAGCTTTACATCAGAGGTAAGAGGTTTATAAACAGTTTCATCAAAAAGAAGCTCTTTGTTGTTTGAGTCTACCTGTGCCTTGGCATCGGAATATGAAATTGTTCCATTGTTTAATCCGCTGATAAGCTGATTTATTGCAGATAAATCCGAAATATATTTATCAGCTGAAAGCTTTTTTTCATGCGAAGCTGCAACTGCAGAATATTCACCAACTTCTTTGAAATCGAATTCAAATTTAAAGCTTCCGTCGGGATTGATTGAAGTCTGCCCGATATATTTATAATCGTTAAAGGATAAAGAATTTTCATTCGCACCTTTGTCGAACAATTTCAGAGAAATTTCTTCCCCTTCTTCAAATTGACCTACATTTCCTGTAACAATCACTTTCTGAATTACATTATCAGCCGTTCCGCCTCTTTCAACTGTGATGTTCAATCCTTCTGCATATGCACAACAAGAAAATATAAACACAGTGAGAAGAACCAGACTGACAGCTCTTGTAAATTTGTTTTTCATAACTCTCTTCCTTTCGCAATTATTCAATATACAGGGGTTTTCCGAACACAACTTTTTCATTTCCATTATCGGTATAGATTATATATGGTTTAAGAAAATAACCACTTTTTAATCTTTTAAAATAATCTGCAATTCTTATTCCGAACTGACCTGCTAAATTAACCCGGGTATTTGATGGGAATTTTCTTATCCCTTCAGTTTCAAGTGTAGCATTTTCGTCGTCTGAATACATAAATCCGTACTCTTTTATGTTATAGCCATAATCGAACATGGTTTTTGAAAATACCGCTGTATTGTATAACTTATTAAAAGCATAGGGATAAGCTTCTATAAACGGTGTTTTTCTTTCTTTTATTGCATAAGTAAAGAAAAGATTTTTTTCGGTTGCATTATCCGTTTCTTTTGAAATTTCGAACTTTCCGCTTCCACCTTTAAAATGGAGGACCGAACCTTTTTCAGTTACTACTTTAAAAATGTTTGAAGTTCCGTTTTTAATTATCCATCTGCCTTTTTCAAGTCCTGTTATACAGTATTCAAATTCACCATTTAAGTCATTTTCAATAACAAAGCTTTCCGATATGAGTTCGTCGCTTTTAGAAAAACAGCAAACACGGTCTTTAACCGATACCTGATAGAATTTATCGGTATCTTTCAGTTGGGCATCTAAAGGGATTATTTCATCTTTATTTTCATTCACTGTTAAAACATTTAAGAAATAATCCTCTTTATTTGCGTTTGCGGGAGAAAGTTCAATTCTCCAGTTTCCGCTTTCATCGCTGTATTCATTATCTTTGGGACTTGCCGGATAATTCACACCACCGTAATAGTATTCATAACCGTCTCCGCCGATTTTTGTTATTGTATTATTCTCCGGCAGAAGTGTTTCGTTAATAAGCTTTCCGTTATATCCGTTTTCGTTTCTTATTATTGTTGTTATATTTCCGTCAACTATCGGCTCCTGCTGGGAATGAAGCAACCAGCTTTTTTTATAATTCGCATCCGAAGATACAACTTTATCAAATACTATTAATGCTCCGGGATAGGTTTCATCGAAGAAATTAAGAAACATAAAGCTTCTTTTGAATTCCGAAACTTTATCAGAATACCAGTTTGTCATATCTCCCATAAAGTATGTATACGAGGGACTGTTTAAGTCTTCTCCCCAGTCAAGATACATAACTTCGCCCGCTTTTTGTTCGTCGGACAACACATTTTCCATTGTCATGTTATGAGGGAAATCACATATTCCTTTCTGTCCGCCGTCAACACCTGTTGATGAAGAATACTCATGCTCCCCTTCTTTATATACAAGCATTGTATTATGAGCAATTGTTCGTCTGTTATAATTTAAGTCATGTGTATTACCTGCTGATGTATAAAGTCCGCTGTCTATTGCAAGAGGACCTTTATAATAAATTTCAAAATTACCTGCATCGTAATGCTGATGATTATTTTTCCATCTTTCAGGAAGCTTCATCGAAGCAAGCATAGCGTTTGAATTTTTTCCATCCTCCCAGGATGTTCTTGCAGTTAACATTCCTGTTGTATCTCCACCATAAACAGTCAATGGTAAATCGTTTTTTGATTTTCCTTTAAGTTCTGTATCGTTCAGTGCGAGATAAATAACAGGAGAAAAATCATCTCCAAGAGCCATTTTTTCAGGATAAGGCATTAACTCTTGAAAAAATCCTTTCATATATGGATCATTAAACAAAACCGATGCATAAAAAGCAATGGAAGGATTTGCTGTAATTAATTTATATTCAGTACCTATAACGGCATGGTCAAAAATATCGCCGTCATTAAAGGTTGCACCATCCGGTCTGGTTCTTACAATCTGCTGATATGCCATATACTGCTGATTTTTATCTATAACATTATCATAGCCCATTCCGGAGAACAGAAGATTAAGATAAAGCTCATAACCGAAACGACCTACTCCGTAATTATCGCCCTGACTATGCATGGAAGCTCCGTCTTTATATCGGTTATTCATATAAGGAACATATTCCTCGAAAACACGTCCGCCTACAAAATCATATATTTCAGGATATTCGTCATATGTAGCTATAGCAAAAGAAAGCATATCCTTCATAACCGAATTCTCCTGCCCATGTCCTTCAGAAAGTCCGTTCAGGCGAGTGGGAGGCCATCCGCATTCAAGTTTGTCTGCCTGCGCCATACAAAGATAAACAAGTTTTTCTTTCATTTCATCGGTGAAGGATTCAGCATTATGGCACCAGTCGTAAACTATTGAAGCAACCACTATTGCAGTACCGGTTCCTCTTATTTCCATAAGCGAACCTGCAGGCACATATCTTAAAGTTTCCATATAATTAAGCATTATATTAACAGCTTTAAGAGCTTTTTGTTCATCGCCATCCATAAGATAGAGAAATGCATTGGATTTTGCACACTCAAGAGCTGTATAATTATAATTGTTATGGGTGCCGTGCTGTGCAAGTAAGCCGGTATCATTTCTTTTTGCATATTTTAAAACTTGATTATATGTATTTATATTTTCTGGATGTGTAAGGTTTTCTTTTATAGTTTCAAGATTGCTTTTATTTATAAAAAGTCTTGGATGAGAATTTTTGGGAGGATAAACCTCAGGTGCAGGATAAACTTCCGAAAATCCTCCGCCCTCGGAAAATTCTTCTGCCGTACCTACCGGAAAAGCGAGCGGATCGTTTGTTATTGCAACCTTATCGAAATAAGTATAGTTTTTATGAGGTGCAAAATTAATAGTATTCATACCCTTTTCGTTTCCGAGCCCATTTGCAAGAAGAGTTTCCTTTGAGAAAAGCTCAATTTCTCCCATATAGAGCCACTTATATTCGGTATCACTGTATCTGTGCCATTTTGTTTTATAGCTTCCGCCGTTTACCGAAAACTTTATTGCATCTGCTTTTCTGATTCTTACGAAAAGCTTATACATTCCGTCTTTTTCAACTTCAAGCTCATCAAAATAAAGTCTTTTTTCTCCATCGAATGTGCCTTTTAAATTATAAAATCCCATAGTGTATCCGCCTGAAGCAACGCTGTCTTCTATTCTTTTAAAAGTCCAGCTTGTTGCGTCGGTAAGAGTAAATTTTTCATCATCTGTTTCCCAAACGCCGTAGAAATACTTTTCCTCAGCCATAGCAATAAAATTCGGAATAAGAGATATAAATAATATAGCTATTAAAACCAATGACAAAAGTTTATTTTTCATATTAACTCATCCTTTTTGAAATACTTTACTATAATTTTAATAATACATACCGCAATATACATTATTAAAATTACTTGGGGATTCAGTGGGGAGAGTTCTCCCATCTGAATCACTTTTGAAATTACTTTTTATAGTTAATTACAAGTCTGTTTGTGCCATTGCAATAAATTATAATGCTTGATCTTGCATATCCGTATGCACTCGGATAAGTGTATTCATTAAGTTCAGGCATTTCCTGTCTTACACCAATGCTTGGAGTGAGATTATTTTCTCTGATACATTTTCTTATAAATTCTGAAATATCAACCTCT
>JAZOOC010000022.1:0-3541 GCA_045654825.1 Clostridia bacterium
TTATAAAATCTTTTTCATTCTTCTCTCTTGAATATAATTGCCAGAGAGCATTATCTACACTTACTAAGCTGTTTAAAGCAAATGTTTTTCTTAAATTGTTATTATTTGTTATCTTTTTTCCGTAATTATAAACTTCGGGAATTAATTCTTTCATTACCTCAAACGGAGATTCAAAATTTGTATTTTCAATAATTTTCAAAGCATAGTCAGTCATTGCATACATATATGAATTTCCGCAAGATTGCGATACTTTTGAAAAAACATATGAATCTGACCATAAAACGCTTTGTACACCCAAGCCTATTCCGTATGAATTTTCAGTTTCAATTTTACTTACTATCTGCCATAATTCGTTCAAATAACCGCCCTTAAATCCAAAAGGTGCAATCAATGGTTCTCTTATAAAATTTGAATTAGTTTTTAAAATTTTCATTGTTTTCCTCCTGTCACAGCATGATTTCCATGCTGTGACAGGAAATCATTGTTTTTATTTACCGTATCTGCTCTGTGCCTGATTGTAAACTTTAAGAACTTCACCGAGTCCGTTTTTATTCATATCTTCAACAAACTTATCCCAGCCATCGTTATTTGAATCGCCGGATAAAATATAATTAAAGGTGTATTCTTCAGCAATAGTTCTGAGTTTAGGTTCGTACTTTGATAATACTTCGTTTTCAGCATCTGTGAATGTCAATTCAGGATATTCCGGCAGATAGCCGCCTCCTTCTTTGTTGTTCATCAAATCCTGAGCTTCCTGCTCTTTTTCGGTGTAGTTAAAATAAACACATCTCTTATCATATCTTCTTACAACACCGGAAAGACACATTCCGTATTTTTCTTCAAGGTCCTTTATGCCGATTGCTTTACCCTCTTCAAAGCCAATATATTCGGCTTTGCTTCCGTCTTCGCTCCAGTTGAATGTAACTCCTTCTATACCGCAGGTCATCAGCTCTGCGCCGCCTTCACTTAAAAGATAATCATTTATTTTAAGAGCGAGAAGTTCATTTTCACCGGCTTTACTTGCAAATCCGCCACCACATGTGGATAATGTGATAACCTTTTGTGTAGGTCCTATCGGATTTCCGTATCTTAAATCGTATTGCGGAACTGTATCTAAGGTTTGCTCCTTATACATATCCAGTCTTCCAATCCAGTCGTAGGTTACAAATGCTTTATCTTCTGATGTCATTTTAGCAGCCCATGCAGCTTCTGTTGAAGTTAAAAATTCTGGGTCGAGCAAACCTTCATCATAGCATTTTTTAATATATGAAAGAAATTCTTTGAATAACGGGTCGATGGCAGAAGATTTCCATTCATTATTTGATTCATCATAATAGGCATTCGGCCACCCCTGAATTCCCCAGCTTGCAAATATATTGTTAAAAAATGTCATTTTTGTTTTTGATACCCAAGGTGTAGAATCAGGATATAACTCCTTTAATTTCTTTAAGGTTTCATAAAATGTTTCAGGGCTATCCCACATTTTCAGACCATGTTTATCAAAAATATCTTTTCTGTATAGTATTCCGTGATTAACATCTCTGTTTATTCCATAGTTAGGAAAACGATACAGATTTCCGTCTGACGCCTTCCAGCTGTTCATTACCTTTTCTGTTTTATACTCTTTTGTATTTTCAACAAACATATGCTTAAAATTCGGTAACTCATCAAGATATTTGTTTATCGGTACAAATGCACCCTGCATACCAAGTTCGTTGAGCTCCTCAGTTTCAAGCCCTGTTGCCATAATATCCGGCATATCTTTTTTAGATGCTATAATTGTTTTTGCTTTGTTTGGAGCCGATGCTGCCGGCACCTCAATTATCGAAATATCAGCACCCGTTCTTCTTGAAAGCTCTTTAATAACTACAGTTTCTGTCATACCGGTGTTACTTGATTCCGTCCAGATTGAAATCGGTGTGCCTTTGTCGTCCAATGGAAGCTTCAGTCCTCCAGCCTGGGATTCGAATTTTTTGATTTCTGCTTTTGTCATTTCACCTACAGGATTCACACTTGTTTGTTCTCCGCAGCCGGAAAACAAAGACATTGTCATAAAAATGCAGAGAATCAATGCGATTGATTTTTTCATTATAAAGTCCTCCTTATTAATTAAGCTATAATTTTATAGCTAAGATTTTTATTATTATGAAGTTCTTTCAAAATAGTGAAGCTGACTTCATTTTCGTTTACAGAAAATTCAACTTCTTCATTATCAAGAATAATCTGTTTAATCTTCTTATCTGTATATATTCTTACTTTAAAATCAACAACCTCAGGCATAGCCGGAATGTTTGACGGATCGTTTTCGCTCATTACAATTTCATCATATTCATAATCGCATTTACTATCGCCAAATTTCCCTTCCCTTTTATGAACTACAAGCTCAAAAGTATCATTATGCGTGTTTTTGATTTCAAATTTTGTTATTGCCATTTCGCCCTTCAGATAATTGTATGTGATACCATCATCTTCAATTAAGTCGAAACTGCAATCTTTTCCCGGGTATACATTAAGATAATAAAATTCGGGATTTTTTTCACATAAGTATTTCATCGGCTCCTGAGTCACAAACAATGAACCTTCGCGTACAAGAAGTGCTCCTGCGCGTTTTTCAGGAATCTTATATTCAATCTTTTTACCGCCTTCATATACCTCTTTAGTCCAGTAGTCTGTCCACTTTCCTTCAGGGAGTTCAATATTCATATCAAATGCACCTACTAAAAGGCTGTCGCCCAGCATATATGAATTTCTTATATCCTCCAGTCTTTCATCATCCGGATAAATAAGACACATAGGTCTTGCTGAAGGCATACCCGTTTTTGCTGCATAATGAGCGGTTGAATATATATAAGGAAACAATTCAGAACGAAGCTTTGAGTATATCTTTAAATTTTCCATTAATTCTTCCTTTAAAAACCAAGGATGATGATATGCTCTCCAGCTCTGATAATGAGTCCATGGAAGTAAAAATCCATAATGAACTGAATCTTTTTTCACCGGATTAAAGCTGCAGGTAACATTTGTATGAGCACACATAGCCTGATTCAAAACTGCCACAAGTGTCTTAGGTCCGCCACCTGTGTCGCCTGTCCAGCTTGCAGCATATTTCTGTATTCCCGTATATGCACAAGGGGTATAAATCATAGCTCTTCTGCCGGTCTGTTTTTCAAATCCTTCCTTCATCTGCTTAGCGTAAATTAAAGGATATAAATTATGTATTTCTTTGTCGTGATATTTTCCGCCCCATAATTTATCCGGATGCATAAGCACCTGAAAAGCACCGTCAAGCTTGTATACAGCTGCACCCTGCTCTGTGAATTTTTCAAGATGCTGATACCATGGTTCATCAGGTTTGCTGATTTTGTCGTTTAATCTGTCGAAGAAGAAGTTTTCGTCAACAATTTCTCTGTCTTCGCCATAGTCATTTTCCTTTATTTCAATAACATTTTTTTCTTCTTCATAAAACAAATCGTATTCATTACATAACCACAAACTCAACTTATATCCCAAAGCACGAAGATTATAAAATAAAGTCTGGGGA
>JAZOOC010000023.1:0-2287 GCA_045654825.1 Clostridia bacterium
GATTTGCTTGTAGTTGTATTTGCATTGATTATAGGAACTATAGCCGGTGATGCAATTCAGTTGGAAACAAAAATAAGTAATTTATCAAGCTTATGGAAAAATGGATTTTCAGATATAATTGATGCTGCAATATTTTTCGGAGTAGGAGGGCTGCAAATATGCGGCCCGGTATTGTTGGCAACAACGGGAGATAGCAGTCAGCTGATTCTTAAAAGCATAATTGATTTTCCATTTGCTCTGATGTTTGGTATAAGCTATGGAAAAAGAGTTTCTCTATCTGCAGTGCCGGTTGCAATATGTCAGCTTTTAATTGTTATGTTTACAATATTATCAAAAACAATATTTGATACATCTGTTATAAAACAATTATGTGCTATGGGATACATAATTTTATTCTTTTCCGGATTTAATCTGATGTGTGAAAAGAAATATAAAATAAATAACGTGAATATGATTATAGGAATTTTTATAATATTGTGTTATAATGTAATACTCAAATTATGGAGGTAAAAAATGACTATACAACAATGTAAATATGTTTTGGAAATACTTAAAAAGGGTTCTTTTAATGAGGCGGCCAAAACACTTTATGTAGCGCAGTCCAGTTTGTCTGCAGGAGTAAAAGCTCTTGAAACAGAGCTTAATATAAAGATTTTCGAGCGTTCCAATAACGGTGTTTGTCTTACAAGCGACGGTGCTGAGTTTGTGCGCTATGCTTCTCAGATAATTGAACAGAACGATTTTATTCTTGAAAAATACAAATCAGGTCAAAGATACCAGAAGTTATATATAGCAACACAGCATTATGATTTTGTAGCAGATATTTTCGGGAAAATGTTAAATTCAGTTACAGATGATTCCTATAAGATATCATTGATAGAAACAAAGACCTATAATGTTATAAATGAGGTTGAAAACGGGTATTGTGATATTGGAATTATTGCTATAAAAAATACGGATTTTGATATAATGAAGCGTATTTTGCTTAATAAAAAATTGAACTTTACATCAGTATTAAAGACATCACCACATGTGTTTGTAAGAAAAGATCACCCTGTTTGTAACAATAATGTTTTAACATACACTGAACTGTCAAAATATCCATTCGTTTCGTATGAACAAGGTAAACATAATATTTCGTTTTTTACTGAAGAAATCATGGAACTTTCGGATATTAAAAAACATATAGAAATAAGTGACAGAGCAAGCCTTATGAATGTGTTGCTGACTACTGATAGTTATACAGTCGGAACAGGAATTATGCCCTCAACTTTAAATGAAGGAAAAATTATCAGCATACCGCTTGAAAGTAATTCGTACTACAACATAGGTTACATACTTCATACAGATAGAAAATGCTCTAATTTAACTACGTATTTTATTGAAATGTTAGAAGAGTTAGTGGAACTGGTGCCTAAAGTCTAAAATACGATTCGGTTCTTCCGGAAAAAACGACTTGTTTTGACAAGTCGTTTTTTCAATGAAATTTGCCTATATCAAGTGATGTAGCTTTGCTGTGAAATTATTAAATAGTTATTTTTTAAACTTATTCGGAGAAAAGCCGAATTTTTTTTTGAAAATCCTCGAAAAATAGCTGTAATTCTCATAGCCTAAGCTTTCAGCAATATTGTTCAGATTCATTTCTTCTGCCTGAAGCATTTCTTTAGCAAGAAGGAGTTTTTTTTCATTTATATATTCAGTTACTGTTTTGTTTGTTTCTTTTTTGAAAATATATGCAATATATTCTTTTGATAAATGCATATATTCGCTTACATCATTTAAGGAAATACGGCAGGACAAACGGGAATTAATATATTTTTTTATTTTTATAATGTGGATGTTATGGCTTTCAAGCTCAATTGTATTATGAATTTCGTGAAGAATATAATTGAGAATATTCATAGCTTTTTCTTTTGTTCTGTATGTCTGATTCAGGTGTTTCATCGGAAAAGCGGAAATAATATTTTTTATTTCTCCTGTGATTGCTTTCTTTAAATATACCTGTTCTGGCATCAGTTTATCGTCTAACACCTGGAAATTGAAGCTTATGTAGTTTACCGGCTCACTTCCTGCCATGCGTTCTCTTGCCATTCCCGGTTTTATGATTATTGCATCACTTTCATTCAAGATATATTTTACTCCGTCAACAATATAAGTAAGACTCCCTTTTAAAACAAAAGTCAGATCATAATAATTTATTATTCTCTTTGGTATTTTTATGCTGTTTTTAATATTGACATTGTTATAGTATGTTAAATCCTTTATGATATATGGTTCCATATAAAGA
>JAZOOC010000024.1:0-4066 GCA_045654825.1 Clostridia bacterium
GAAATTTGCGATGTTTTTTGCATCTATTTTTGTTGCGCTTATCATAAGTAATATTTTTCAGTTTACCGTGTTTGAAAGAATGCTTTCTTTTATGAATCCTGTTTTTGTTGGTAAAGGAGATCCTTTGTTTTTCAAGGATATAGGTTATTATTTATTCCAGAGACCTTTTCTTGTAACACTTTTTGATGCACTCTTTTATATAAGTCTTGCAATAACCGTTATAGTATTTATTGTTTATCTGTTCCTTTGCGGAAGACTCGGTATCAGTGCGGTTAAAGATATTATGCAGTCTAAGAATATTGTTATCCATAATGTAACAAACATAGCCGCAGTAATTATAATAAAAACCATCGGTTATATTCTCAGGAGCGAAGAAATTCTGTATGCAAACGGAGCGAGCTTTTTTGGTGCAGCCTATACGGATAATACTGTTTTTCGTTTGTATTACAGTGTAATACCCTGGATACTTGCATTAGCAGTAATTGCGGCAATTATTCTTGTTAAAAAAGGAAAAATGCGTTATGCATTCCTCGCAATATGTATATATCCGTTATCTTATGTACTCTTTTTTGCAGGTGGATTATTTGTTGAAACTTTTGTTGTAAAGCCACAGGAGGCAACTATAGAAGCTCCGTATATTGCAAATAATATAAGATATACTCAAATGGCGTACGGAATTGATAATGTTGAAAAGAAAGAATATCCGATTTCTTATAATCTTGATGAAAATAGTATTTCCAAAGATGCTGATGCACTTTCCAATATTCGTATAATTGATTATGCATCCAGTAAAAAAGCAGTAAATCAGCTTCAAAGTATAAGAAATTATTACGATTTCAACGATGTTGATATTGTTCGATATAATGTTGACGGAAAACCATCAGCAGTAGCTATGTCTGTGAGAGAACTAAACACCGGGGAACTTCCCGAAACAAGCAGAACCTTTCTTAACGAAAGATTAAGATTTACTCACGGATACGGACTGGTTGCGCTACGGGTTAATCAGGTTACGGGAGAGGGACAGCCGTCTTTCCTTATTAAGGATATTCCTCCTGTAAGTGCAGAAAATTTTGTTTCAGTAACACAGCCGAGAATATATTTCGGTGAAACATCAAACGATTATTCTGTTGTTAATTCAAGCTATAAAGAGCTTGATTATTCCGAGGGAGATTCGGATGTTGAATTTTCTTATGACGGAAAAGCGGGCATAAAAATGAACTTCTTAAATAAACTCGTGTATTCAGTTCACTTAAAGGATTTTCAGCTTCTTATATCCAGCCTTGTAAATAACGAAAGCCGTTTGCTTATCAATAAAAATATTACCGAAAGAGTTTCTAAAGTTGCACCGTTTTTAACCGTCAGCAACGACCCCTATATCTTAATTGACGATGACGGCAGACTTAAATGGATAGTTGATTGTTTTACTACCAGTGAATATTATCCATATTCACAGCCTGTTAAATTCAAAGGCGAATGGGTAAATTATATAAGAAATTCGATTAAAGCGGTTGTTGATGCTTATGACGGCGATGTTAAGTTTTATATTACCGATACAAATGACCCCATAGCAAAAAGCTTTGCAAGAATATATCCCTCATTCTTTGAAAAAACAAACTTCCCCAAAGACCTTGCATCACACATTATATATTCGGAAGAACTATTTGCTGTTCAGGCAGAGGTTTTCAAAAAATATCATATAAACGATGTAGGGGTATTTTATAATAATACTGATAACTGGGATATAGCAAGAGAAAAATACCAGAATGAAGTTAAATATCTTGACCCGTATTACAGTTTTATGAAAACTGAAGAGGAAGAAGAAAAAATGATTCTTATGCTTCCTTATACAATGACAGGTAAAGATAATCTCGTTGCATGGCTGGGCGTTGAAAATGAGCTTTCAGGCAATAAAATGGTGCTGTATACTTTCCCTAAAGGCGAAAATGTATATGGAACAATGCAGATTGAAAATCGTATTGATAACGACCCTAATATTTCAAAAGAACTGACTTTGTGGAATCAGGGCGGATCAAATGTAATAAGAGGGAATATGCTTGTTATTCCCGTGAGCGAGTCGGTAATATATGTAGAGCCTATATATATTTCTTCGGGAGATACGGCCTCTATTCCCGAACTTAAAAGGGTTATTGTTGCATATGGCGATAAAATAGTTATGGAATCAACTTTAAATGAGGCTTTGAAAAAACTTTTTGAATTTGATATAAGTATACCCGAAAAAACAGAAGCAGAAACTTTTGTCCCGGCTTTGACAGATAAGCAGGAAAATTCCCAAATTATAGTTGAGATTTTTGACAATGCTAAAAATTCGCTCAAAAACGGCGACTGGGAGAGTTTTGGTCTGGAATTTTCAAAGCTTGAAGCAGAAATAGATAAAATGCGAACTGCAGAAGAACAAGAGGAGTAATTATGCATATTGATTATAAAACAAAAAATGTATGTTCAAGAAAAATATCTTTCGATATTGAAGATAACATAGTAAAAAATATCGAGTTTACAGGCGGATGTGACGGTAATTTAAAAGCACTTTCAAAAATTCTCGAGGGTGCGAAAGCAGAAGATATTATTGAAAAATTATCCGGTAACGATTGTATGGGAAAAGGAACCTCCTGTGCAGACCAGCTTGCGAAAGCGGTTAAACAAGCAATAGAATAAAATTTAAAAAAGAAAGTGTAAGAAATATGCACTTTCTTTTGCTTGGAACCGGTGATTATGACGGATGCTCGGTTGCGCAGAAAATAGGGAAAAATCCCAATCAAGTTTGTAACTGTTGCGTCTTCAAAAAAATACTATGTTTTTGTAATTCCGGTTGTTAATGAACTGGATTTAAAAGCATGTGCAGCTTCTGTAGGAGAAAAATCAGTTGAGATGATTCCGGTTAAAGATATAAATAAAGTAACCGGATACATAAGAGGCGGCTGCTCTCCAATTGGCATGAAAAAACAATATGTTACGGTTATAGACGCTTCTGTAAAAGAACTCGATAAAATGATATTCAGCGCAGGAAAGATAGGCTATCAGGTAGAAATATCTCCTGATGAATTAATAACACTTGTTGATGCAAAAGTAAGTAATATTGTGCGTGGATAGTGCGAGGTCAGGCATCAATACGAACGATATGAATTCTTGCGAATTCTCAATGTGTTTTTTAGTCCTGACTTGATACGAGTAAGGCGTTGCATAAGCAACGCAGCGATATAAATTCCTGACGGAATTTGCGATATGTACTTTGTACGCGATATATCTTCGATGCGATATGTCCCTTCGGGACGAGAAAAAGGAATTTATTACGGAGTAACAAGGTTCTCCGAAATATAGAAATCTTAGATTTCGTTATATTTCGTGAGGTTCTTATATCATATCGCAACGGAGCAAAGCGCAGTTATATCGCATTTGAACAGAGTGAAGATATATCGCACGAAAGAAGTGAGTATATCGCTATAAAGGTTTGCATCTAAACCTTATGCGTCGCAATTAAGAGATGTCGAAATTTAGCGAAAGGAGATAATGTGAAAGATGATGAGTTTTGTTGCCATAATTTTGACTCTTGTTTTCGTTTTGCTCATAATATCTCTTTTTTCTAGAGATAAACGAGGATTTGATCGAAAAGGAATACATAGAAACGGGACTAAATTTGATGACTTTGGATATGACATTAAAGGATATGACAAAGACGGATATAACAGATATGGATTCAATAAACAGGGATATGATAAATCAGGCTTTAATATAGACGGATATAAAATTGACGGTAGAAATGCTAACGGAAAATACAACAGGTTATATGATAAACAGAGCTATATGCAGAGCGAATATAATAAAGAAGGTTTTTTGGATCCGCGAATTTATCCTATTGCAGTAACCAATCATGCCAGGGAGAGAATATATGAAAGGTATCCCGGTGGTGAAAATGTTAATGCAGATAATTTGGCAAGAGAAGTTTATGCATATGGAAAAAGTTCATATCAATTGATGAAAACATCGGCGTCAACTTTGAGAGAAATAGAAAGTCGTTACGATAATGGAATCGCCTTAATTCATAAAGGAT
>JAZOOC010000025.1:0-4264 GCA_045654825.1 Clostridia bacterium
AATTCCCGGATATGTTCCTGCCGCAACATGGAGCAGCGACGCTGAAGGAAATAATCCTGTGTCGGGCAAAGTTACTGTTACAGAAGATACAACATTCTATATCAATTATGTTTGTGTATCAGCTCCTTCCGTATTTACTGAAAATCATGTGAGATATGTTCAGGGTTATCCCGACGGTGAAGTTAAACCCGAAAACAATGTTACAAGAGAAGAAGTAACAGCTATGCTTTATCGTTTGCTTAAACCGGAAGTAAGACAGAGTCTTAAATCCGAAGCTAATACATTTACCGATGTTGAAAGTGACAGATGGTCTAATGTTGATATCTCAACAATGGTTAAGGGCGGATATATCAACGGTTATCCCGATGGAACATTCAGACCCGGCAACAAAATCACAAGAGCTGAGTTTGTAACTCTTATCACAAGATTTATCGATGATGATACTAAACCTTTAGGTAATGTTTCCTTCAACGATATTGATGATCACTGGGCAAAATCTTCTATACTTGCTGCATCCAAATATGGTGTAATCAACGGATATCCCGACGGTTCTTTCGGACCTGACAAATTCATTACAAGAGCAGAAGCTATGACTGTTATCAATAAGCTTCTTGTAAGATATGTTAATGATGAAGGTTTACATGAAGATACTAAACATTGGCCGGATAACCCCGAAGATGCTTGGTATTACCACCATGTACTTGAAGCAACAAACTCACATCACCACGATCGTCAGGAAAATGGTTATCACGAAGACTGGTATGAAATGACCGGTATTGAAGACTGGACACACGAATAAAATTCAAAAAAGCTGTCTTTTTGAAAGAAAAAGACAGCTTTTTCTTGATTAAACAAAACTAATGTGATATAATAGTGAAAATGGTATATTATGTATATTAAAACAAAGGAAAGGTATTGAATATGGGACTGTATCAGGAACTTAAAGACAGAGGTCTTATCGCACAAATGACTCACGAAGATGAAATAATAGATCTTCTTGATAATAAAAAAGTAACATTTTATATCGGGTTTGACCCCACCGCGGATTCTCTTCATATCGGTCACTTCCTCCAGATGGTTGTTATGGCACATATGCAGAGAGCAGGTCACAGACCTATAGCTATTGTCGGTGGCGGAACTGCTATGGTTGGAGATCCATCGGGAAGAAGTGATATGCGTCAGATGATGACTCCCGAAACTATCGACCATAATGCAAACTGTTTTAAAAGTCAACTTGCTAAATTGGTAGACTTTGGTGAAGGCAAGGCTATTATGGTTAATAATGCCGACTGGCTTATGAACCTTAATTATATTGAATTCTTAAGAGAAATCGGTGTTCATTTCTCGGTAAACAAAATGCTTTCAGCAGAATGCTTTAAAACAAGAATGGAAAAAGGACTTTCCTTTATCGAATTCAATTATATGCTTATGCAAAGCTATGACTTCTTAAAGCTTAACAGAGATTATGATTGTATACTTGAGCTTGGCGGAGATGATCAGTGGTCAAATATTATCGGCGGTATTGAACTTATAAGAAAATGCGAAGGTAAATCCGCATATGGTATGACTTTCACTCTTCTTACAACTTCCGAAGGTAAGAAAATGGGTAAAACCCAGAAAGGTGCTTTGTGGCTTGATCCCAATAAAACAACACCTTATGAATTTTATCAGTATTTCAGAAATGTTGATGATAAAGATGTTATTAACTGTATGAAGCTTATAACATTTATTCCTCTCTCTGAAATAGCTGAATATGAAAAACTCGAGGGAAGCGAAATCAATAAAGCTAAAATGCGACTTGCACATGAAGTGACTATGATGGTTCACGGAAAAGAAGAAGCAGATAAAGCAGAAGCAGCTGCATTAAGTCTTTTTGCAGGCGGTGCAGCAGCAGAGGTTCCCACATATGAAATAGAAGCTTCATCTGTTAAAGACGGAATAAATATAATGGATTTAATGGTTTTGTGCGGCCTTGCACCTTCGAAAAGTGAAGCAAGAAGAAACATCACTCAAGGCGGAGTAACCGTTAATGAAGAAAAAGTTTCCGATGTTAATTTAACCATAGACGAAAATTATTTTACTGATAATGCACTTATGCTTAAAAGAGGTAAAAAAGCATTTAAGAAGATAATAATAAAATAATTTTAAATTTTTCTTTTAAAACAATCAAAAATATGCTATAATTAGTAGAATACTATTTACGGGTGATAAAAATGGAAACAAAATATAAAAGAGTGCTTTTAAAATTATCCGGAGAGGCCCTTGCGCTTCCCGGCGGCTTCGGTCTTGATTTTGATAAAATCAAAGAGGTGGCCGTTCAGATAAAAAAACTTGTTGATTCAGGAGTTCAGACAGCTATAGTTGTCGGTGGCGGTAACTTCTGGAGAGGAAGATCCGGCGGAGATATGGACAGAGTTCGTGCTGACCATATGGGCATGCTTGCAACTGCTATCAATGCTCTTGCAATTGCAGATACTCTTGAAGCTGTTGGCTTGAGCGCACGCGTTCAGACTGGTGTTGAAATCAAGCAGATGGCAGAGCCTTATATAAGAGGCAAAGCAATAAGACATCTTGAAAAAGGTAGAGTTGTAGTGTTCGGATGCGGAACAGGAAACCCCTATTTTTCAACCGATACTGCCGCAGCATTAAGAGCTGCCGAAATAAATGCAGAGGTTATACTTCTTGCTAAAAATGTTGATGGTGTATACGATGCTGATCCTCACATTGATAAAAATGCCAAGAAGTTTGACTCTATTAAATATATAGATGTTCTTAATAAAGGCTTAAAAGTTATGGATTCAACCGCAATTTCACTTTGTATGGATACAAATCTTCCGATATTGGTTTTTGGTCTTGATAATCCCGAAAATATCGTTAAGGTTGTATGCGGTGAAAAAATAGGAACATATGTTGGAATGTAAAGGAGTAATATTATGAAAGAAATTATTAAATCAGCAGATGAAAAAATGCTTAAATCAATCGACTCTTTAAAAAGCGAATTCGCAACAGTAAGAGCAGGAAGAGCAAATCCGTCTATATTAAACAAGATTTCCGTGGATTACTACGGAACTCCCACTCCGATTAACCAGATTGCTGCTATTTCTGTTCCCGATCCCAAAACAATAGTTATTCAGCCTTGGGACGGCTCTGTTTTAAAAGAAATTGAAAAAGCAATTTTAACATCAGAACTTGGAATTAATCCTGCAAATGACGGAAAGATTATAAGAATAATCATTCCGCCCCTCACAGAGGAAAGAAGAAAAGCGCTTGTAAAAGATATTCACAAAATGGCTGAAAATGCAAAAGTTGCTGTAAGAAACATAAGACGAGATTTTATGGATAAATTAAAAGCAATGAAGAAAGATTCTGCTATAACAGAAGATGAATTAAAAGACGGAGAAAATCAGCTCCAGAAAACAACTGATAAATATATCAAAATGGTTGATGATATATTAAAAGAAAAAGAACAGGAAATTTTAACTGTATAAGAAAGGAATATAATTATGACTACTATTACTAAAGATTCTATAATAGGCGATGTTCTCGCATTAAATCCCGATGTTGCACCTTTATTCTTTGAAATTGGTATGCACTGCTTAGGATGCCCCGCATCTACATCTGAATCCATCGAAGAGGCATGCAGTGTTCACGGTGCAGATTGTGAAGAGCTTGTTAGAAAGCTCAATGAAGTAATCAACGGCTGAGAGGAGTAATTTAAGTGGCTGAAAATACACTTATATATAAAGATAAGCCAGTGGTAAGATGCGGTAATATGATTTATTACGGCAGCTTTACTGATAAATATATTTCAATTATTGAAATACAGGCAGAAAAGGAAGAAAAAGGCGTATCTGTTCCTACCAAGCTTTCAATAAAGCTTAATAAAAATTTCGGTGAGTTAAAATTCAAACCGATAAAAAAAGCCGAAAGAGATAGCCTTTATGTAGCATTGGATTTAGCCGAATACTGGCTTAAAGACGCTTTGGAGATGGATCCTTAAATGTTTGAATTAAGCATATCCAAAGTGATTTTAACCCTTATATCAATAATAGCATTTTTAATATCAGTATCATGCCATGAGTTTGCTCATGGCTATGTTGCTTATAAATTGGGAGACCCATCGGCAAAAATGTCGGGCAGACTTACATTGAATCCAATAAAGCATTTCGACCTTTTGAGTATAATGTTTTTTGCTTTGTTTCATTTTGGATGGGCAAAAGGTGTTCCCATAAATCCCGTTAATTTTAAAGATAGAAAAAAAGGT
>JAZOOC010000026.1:0-8340 GCA_045654825.1 Clostridia bacterium
GGATTTTGATACAGGATTTAAAGTTATCCTTGGTATTGAGGGTGCAAGAGCGCTTTACAATAATTCGGATAATCTTTATAAATATTATGAAAACGGAGTAAGATGTCTTACTTTAAGCTGGAACGGAAGAAATCTTCTGGGAGTAGGAAGCGATGTTTCAGAAACTGAAGGGCTTACCGATTTCGGAAAAGATATACTTAGAAAAATAAACAATTTAAAAATGATAACAGATGTTTCACATCTTAATATAAAAGGCTTTTACGATGTATGCGAAATTTCGAAAAAACCTTTTATTGCAAGCCATTCAAATTCTTTTGAAATCTGCAGACACAAAAGAAACCTGACTGATGAGCAGTTTAAAATGCTTGTTGAAAAGGGTGGGGTATGCGGAATAAATCTCTGCGGAGATTTTCTTTCAGAAGACGGCAACGGAACAATATCTGATGTTTGCCGCCATATAGAGCACTTTATGGAGCTTGGCGGAGAAGATAATATCGGTATAGGTACTGATTTTGACGGTGTTCCGTATTTACCATGGGATATAGAGTCCAACGCGGATTTATATAAAATTTTCAACGAACTTACAATTAAAGGCTATACAAAAGAACAAATTGATAAAATATCTTTCGGAAACTTTAAGCGCGTTTTCCGACAGGCTTTAATATAAAGCAAGAAAGGCAGATTATTATGGAAATTAGTATGAGTAAAAAAATTCAGTCAATAGCACCCTCTCCCACACTTGAAATTGATTCCAAATTCAAGAGTATGAAAGCTGAGGGAATAGATGTTGTTGGCTTCGGTGCAGGTGAGCCCGATTTCGATACACCTCAGTTTATTAAAGATGCGGCTATAAAAGCCATCAACGACGGCTTTACAAAATATACTCCTGCATCAGGAACTTTAGACCTTAAAAAAGCTGTATGCGAAAAATTCAAAAGAGATAACAATCTTTCTTACAATCCCGAAAATATAGTAATATCCAACGGTGCAAAGCATTCTCTTGTAAATGCTTTTATGGCGATATTAAACCCCGGTGATGAAGTGCTTGTTTCAGCGCCTTACTGGGTAAGCTATCCCGAAATGATAAAAATTGCAGACGGAAAAGCTGTTATAATTCATACAACCGAAGAAAATCAGTTCAAATTTACAGTTGATGATCTTAAAAAAGCATTAACAGACAAAACAAAAGCAATTGTGCTTAATTCTCCCTGTAATCCTACAGGTATGTTATATAATCCCGATGAGCTTGAAAAAATAGCTCAATTTGCGATTGAAAACGATTTGTATATTGTTTCTGACGAAATATACGAGCATCTTATGTATAACGGAGAAAAGCCTGTAAGTATTGCATCTTTAAGTGATGAAATAAAAGAAAGAACAATAATCATAAACGGTGTTTCAAAAACTTACGCGATGACAGGCTGGAGAATAGGCTTTACTGCAAGTAATGCAAAAATTGCAAAAGCAATGGGTAATCTCCAGAGCCATGCAACCTCAAATCCCAACTCAATAGCGCAGGTTGCGGCTGCAGCAGCTTTAAGAGGCACAGGCGATGAAATAGCAAAAATGAAAGCAGAGTTCAAAAAAAGAAGAGATTATATGTATGAAGCAATCAATAAAATTGAAGGTGTTTCCTGCATATGTCCCGACGGAGCTTTCTATATAATGATGAACATTAAAAACCTTCTCGGAAAAACATATTACGGTGTTAAGGTTGATACAGTTGATGTTCTTTGTAATGAAATTCTTGAAAAAGCAAAGGTGGCTTTAGTTCCCGGTACGGGCTTTGAAGCTCCCGACTTTATCAGATGGTCTTATGCGACAAGTCTCGAAAACATCAAGGAAGGCTTAAGACGATTTGAAAATTATATTAAAGAGGCTTGATGAAAGAGGTATAACTATGGAAAAATTAGGACTTAATGAAATAAGAGAAAAATTCCTTTCGTTTTTTGAAAGCAAAGACTGTTTAAGAATAGACAGCTTTCCTCTCGTTCCTAAAAACGATGCCAGCTTGTTGCTTATAAATTCGGGTATGGCACCTATGAAGCCCTGGTTTACCGGTGCTGAAATTCCCCCCAGAAAAAGAGTAACAACCTGTCAGAAATGTATAAGAACTCCTGATATAGAGCGTGTTGGTAAAACCGCAAGACACGGAACTTTCTTTGAAATGCTTGGAAATTTCTCCTTTGGAGACTATTTCAAAAAAGAAGCTATCGCGTGGGCTTGGGAGTTTATAACAAAGGTTATGAATATTCCGGAAGATGCAATATGGATAACAATATATTTAGACGATGACGAAGCTCATGATATATGGGTTAACGAAATCGGTGTATCTCCCGACAGAGTTGTTCGTCTTGGTAAGGAGGATAACTTCTGGGAACACGGAACAGGTCCCTGTGGTCCTTGTTCTGAAATCCATGTTGACAGAGGCGCTCATTTATCCTGCGGTGATAACTGCGGTATAGGTAAATGCGACTGCGACAGATTTATGGAAATCTGGAATCTTGTTTTCACTCAGTTCGATAAAGACGAAGATGGCAACTATAACAGACTTCCCAATCCGAATATCGATACAGGAATGGGTCTTGAGCGTCTTGCAGCTTATATGCAGGGTGTTGCAAATCTCTTCGAGGTTGATACCGTTCAGGGTGTAATGAAGCATATCAGCGAAATTTCCAAAGTAACATATAAAGAAAATGAAAAAACAGATGTATCTCTTCGTGTTATAACCGACCATATAAGAAGTACTGTTATGATGGTTTCAGACGGTGTAATTCCCTCTAACGAAGGAAGAGGCTATGTTTTAAGAAGACTTCTCCGCCGTGCTGCAAGACACGGAAAGCTTCTTAATATCGACCACAAGTTCCTTTACGAAGTTGCTGATACGGTAATAGATAACTCCTGCAAAGCATATCCAGAGCTTGCTGAAAAAAGAGAGTATATCAAAACTATCATCAAAAAAGAAGAAGAAAGATTCGATGCAACAATAGATAATGGTCTTGTTGTTTTAAATCAGTATATAGATACCTCTAAAAAAGAAGGCAGAAATACTTTAAGCGGTGAGGAAGCATTCAAGCTTCACGATACTTACGGCTTCCCCCTCGATTTAACAATCGAAATTGCAGCAGAAAACGGATTATTGGTTGATACAGACGGTTTTGCCCAAGCTATGCAGAAGCAAAAAGATGAAGCAAGAAACGCAAGAAAAGACGGCTCAAGCTGGGATGCTGAAGACAGCTACTCTTTTGAAAATGCAGAAGCTACAGTATTTACAGGCTACGAATTATTATCCGATAACGCAACTATAAAAGGTATTGCCGCAAGCGGAGAAACTTCTTCGGTAATAACCGAAGGTGCAAGCGGTATAATAGTTACCGATAAAACTCCTTTCTATGCAGAAATGGGCGGTCAGTCGGGAGATATAGGCTCAATTGTTAAAGATAATGCCGAAGCTAAAATTATAAATACAAAGAAAAACGGTGACGGAATTTATCTTCACGAGGTAGAAGTTGTAAAAGGTGAATTTTCACTTGAAGACAATGTAACTTTAAATGTATGCACTAAAAACAGAATGGATATTTGCCGTAACCACTCAACAACACATCTTCTTCATAAAGCATTGAAAGAAGTATTGGGGACTCATGTTGCACAGGCAGGCTCGCTTGTAACTGCAGACAGATTAAGATTTGACTTCTCTCACTTTGAGGCTATGACAACCGAGCAGATTAAAGAGGTTGAGGCTAAAGTTAACGAAGCTATTTTAAGTGCATATCCCATTGTTGTAAGAGAGCTTCCGATTGACGAAGCTAAAAAGCTTGGCGCAGCAGCACAGTTCGGTGAAAAATACGGCGATGTTGTAAGAGTTGTATCTATGGGTGATTATTCCATAGAATTCTGCGGAGGAACTCATCTTAAAAACACTTCGGAAGCAGGACTTTTGAAAATCATATCCGAAAGCGGTGTTGCAGCAGGTGTACGCCGTATAGAAGCTGTAACAGGACGAGGAGTTCTTAATTATATTGAAGAAAAAGATAATCTTATTTTAAGAACTGCAACAGTTTTAAAAACAAACCTTTTGAGTGAAATAGATAAAAAAGCTGAAAGCGTATCTTCTGAACTCAAAGATGCGTTGAAAGAGCTCGAAGCAATTAAGGCACAGGCTGCTATGGAAAAAGCATCTGATGTATTGTCAAATGCAGTAAAGGTTAAAGAGGTTGACCTTGTAACCGCTCGTTTAGACGGTATGAGCGCAGACGATTTAAAGAAAACTGCAGACGGAATAAAAGAGAAATTCTCCTGCGGAGCAGTTGTTCTTGCTTCCTTTGCAGACGAAAAAATCACTTTTGTTGCAATGGCTACAAAAGACGCTGTGTCAAAAGGAGTTCATGCAGGTAACATAATAAGAGAAGTTACCGCAATTGCCGGCGGTAAAGGCGGCGGTAAACCCGATATGGCACAGGGCGGCGGAAAAGATGCAGATAAAATAGACGAAGCATTAACTAAAGTCGTTTCTGTTATTGAAGGTCAGGTGAAATAATATGTGTATTTTCTGTAAAATCATAGCGGGAGAAATTCCGTCTTCTAAAGTTTATGAAGACGATAAAATCCTTGCGTTCAATGATATTGAGCCGCAAGCTCCGGTGCATATTATAATAATACCCAAAGAGCATATTTCTTCGGCAAACGAAATAAATGAAAATAATGCAGAAGTAATCGCTCATATCTTTACAAAAATTCCCGAAATAGCAAAACAGGCAGGAGTTGCCGAGTCGGGATACCGCGTTGTTAATAACTGCGGAAAAGACGGCGGACAGACAGTAGAACATATTCACTTCCACTTAACAGGCGGAAGAGAGTTTGGTTGGCCTGCGGGTTAAAAATCAGGCATTGTAAAAACAATTTTTTACAATGCCTTTTTTGATAGAGGGATGTTATTTCATTGATAATCATTTATAATATAAATAGAGGTGATACTATGAATTTTCTGATAGTTGTAGATATGCAAAACGACTTTATTTCAGGCAGTCTTGGCAGCGAAGATGCTAAGGCTATTGTTCCGAATGTTGTTAATAAAGTTAAAGATTTTGATGGAAAGGTTATATTTACAAGAGATACTCATTTCAGCGATTATCTTAATACACAGGAGGGGAAAAAGCTTCCTGTTGAGCATTGTATAAAAGATACATACGGCTGGGAAATATGCGATGAATTAAAGCCTTATGCAAAAGAAGTTATTGATAAAATAACCTTCGGAAGTATGGATTTGCCCGGAATTATCGGAAAATGCAGTGAAGAAATAGAGAAAATAGAAATATGCGGTCTTTGTACGGATATCTGCGTAATATCCAATGCAATGATATTAAAAGCCGCATTTCCCGAAACGGAAATTAATATAATAAGCTCCTGCTGCGCAGGCGTAACCAAGGAAAGCCATAATACAGCACTTAATGCAATGAAAGCGGTACAGATAGGGATAATATGAAAAAGATAAAAATATCAGACACAAGAAAAATTTATTTTTTAAGACTTGCAGGCAGATTCATTGTATTGCTTCTGGCAGTATTTTTGTATTTGTTTAAAAAAGATGTGTTTAAGGTTGCTGAAAAGGGAGGCTTTTTTAGCAGCTTTTCCATTCTTCATATTTTATGGGGAGTATGGATTTGGGATATGGTTATGCAGCTTATTCCTGTAAAAGCCCATATATCAATAGGCTCACAGAAGGTGTTTTCATCTCTGTTCAGACCGATTAAAGAAAAAATAAATTATAAAAACCTTAAGAAATATATTAAGGATACCACTAAAGCGGCATATAAAGTAATGATTATATGGATTTTACTTACTGTTGTGATAAGTTTTTTACATGTGAGCAAAGTAATAGATGCGCCAATGATGATTTTAATATCCGTATTCTTTTATGTTTGCGACCTGATATGCGTTCTTATCTGGTGTCCGTTCAGACTTATAATGAAAAACAAGTGCTGCACTACCTGCAGAATATTTAACTGGGATCATCTTATGATGTTTTTGCCAATTGTTTCAGTAAACAGTTTTTATTCATGGTCTCTTGTTTTATTATCCTTTGCTATATGGCTTGTGTGGGAAATCTGTGTGTTCACATATCCCGAAAGATTCTGGGAAAACAGTAATATGGCGCTTCAATGTACTGAATGTACCGATAAGCTTTGCACACAGTATTGCAGAAGGCTCAGAAAATAATTTAAAATATTGCAAAAAAAAGCTTGCAATATAATAAAACTTATGATATACTATTTCGGCAAATACGCACGGGATGGGATTTTGTGAGCGGTGCCGTATGAGGAATTCGGACGGCTCTTACAGATAATGAACAGCCCGGAGGAAAAATAACCAAATGGAGGAAATTAAAAATGAGCGTAATTTCAATGAAACAGCTTTTAGAAGCAGGTGTTCACTTCGGACATCAGACAAGAAGATGGAACCCCAAAATGGCGGAATACATCTTCACAGAAAGAAACGGAATCTATATTATCGATCTTCAGAAAACCGTTAAAAAGGTTATCGAAGCTTATGATTTCGTTAAATCCGTTGCAGAAGAGGGCGGAGAAATCCTTTTCGTAGGAACTAAAAAGCAGGCTATGGATGCTATCAAAGAAGAAGCAGAAAGAGTTGGCATGTACTATGTTAACGCTAGATGGCTCGGCGGTATGCTTACAAACTTCAAAACAATCAGAAGAAGAATTGACCGTTTATTCCAGTTAGAAGAAATGGAAGCTAACGGAACATTCGATCTCCTTCCCAAAAAAGAAGTTATCAAATTAAAAGGTGAAAGAGAAAAATTAGAAAAGTTCCTCGGCGGAATCAAAAATATGAAAAAACTTCCTGCAGCATTATTTGTTGTAGATTTAAGAAAAGAAAAGAATGCTATATTAGAAGCTAAAAAGCTCGGCATTCCCGTTGTTGCTATCGTAGATACAAACTGCGATCCCGATGAAGTTGATTATGTTATCCCCGGTAACGATGATGCTATCCGTGCGGTAAAACTCATCGCTGAAACTATGTCCAATGCTATCATCGAAGGCAGACAGGGCGTAGACAACGCTGTAGCAGAAGCAGAAGCTGAAGCTGAAGAAGCAACAGAAGAATAATTAAATTTCATTACGAAAGGAAGATTTAACTATGATTACAGCTGCAATGGTTAAAGAATTAAGAGAAATCACCGGCTGCGGAATGATGGATTGTAAAAAAGCTCTTTCCGAATCAGACGGTAATATGGATAAAGCTATTGAATTTTTAAGAGAAAAAGGTCTCGCTGCAGCGGCTAAAAAAGCAGGCAGAATTGCTGCTGAAGGTATCGTTTCTGAATATGTAGACGGTAATGTTGGTGTTATCATCGAAGTAAACTCTGAAACAGACTTCGTTGCAAAAAATGCTGAATTCCAGGAATTCGTTAAAGGCGTTGCAAAGGTTGTTTGCGATAGCAACCCCGCTGATGTTGAAGCTCTTATGGGATTAAAATACGACGACAATATGACCGTTGAAGAAACTTTAAGAGACAAAATCTTAACAATCGGCGAAAATATGACAATCAGAAGATTTACAAGATATGAAGGAAACATCGCAACATATATTCACGGCGGCGGAAGAATCGGTGTTATCGTTAAGACCGAAGCTCCTTTAGACGGCGAAGCATATGATGCTGCAAGAGATGCTGCAATGCAGATTGCTGCTTTAAATCCCAGATATCTTGATAAAACATCTGTTCCCCAGGAAGATATAGATGCTGAAAAAGAAATTCTTATCGCTCAGATCAAAAACGATCCCAAGAGTGCAGGAAAACCCGATGCAATCATTGAAAAAATGGTTATGGGAAGAATCAGCAAGTTCTATACATTAAACTGTTTAAATCAGCAGGAATTCGTTAAAGATTCCGATACAACAGTTGAAAAATACCTTGCATCCAAAGGTGTTAAACTTGTAGAATATACAAGATTTGAAAAAGGCGAAGGTCTTGAAAAGAAAGAAGACGATTTTGCAGCTGAAGTTGCTAGCATGGCGAAATAATAAAGTGTTAATTTTAAAGCTCCTCTTTATGAGGAGCTTTTTTAAATGGAAAAAATGCAAATATTATTTAAAATAAGTATTCATTAAGCATATTGATTTCGATACATTATAAGTTGTTTTACCATCTAAATCAGGGACACTTTCCATCATTGGCTTATCAAGAGCATTGAATATATATATTGCAGCATTATATCTTGGAAATGTCTGATTATATTCCCTTTTCCAGCTATTCTTATATATCCCCATTTCATTTGCAATAACTGCATATCCATCATTTCCGCCCCGCTTGAAAGCATAACC